>CABVDR010000010.1 GCA_902497145.1 uncultured Oscillospiraceae bacterium | reverse complement strand
CCCGCCGCTGGCGGGAGTGGAGCGATCTGGATGAGGGGATCCGCTCCCTGGAGGGAGATCCCGTCCCCGTCCTGCGGGAGATCTTCGGAGCACCTGTCTCGGAGAGCGGGGAGTGCCTGCTGTCCTGTACGGGGCGCTACCTGTGGGTCATGCTGGAGCTCACCGCCACCGGCGCCCAGGCCCCGGTGGTCCACGCCCTGCGGCTGTGGATGCGGGGGGACCACATGACCGACTACCTCCCCGCCATCTACCGGGGGGAGGACTTTACCTACCGCTTTCTCTCCATTTTCGACAGTATGTACGCCGACATGGACCGCACCATTGACGCCCTCCCCGGCCGAATGGATTACCAGTATGCCGACGGCGAGGTGCTGCAATACCTGGCCAGCTGGGTATGTATGGAGGGGGGCGGCAGCGAGGAGGCGCTTCGAAAGCGCATCGCCACCGCCCTGCCTGACTACGAGGACCTGTACACCGTGGAGGGGGTGCGGCGCAGCGTGCGCCGTCTTACCGGGCGGGACCCCATCCTCATTGAACCCTTCCAGGTCTCCCCCAACCGGCCCGACTGCCGCAACCCGGAGCTCTACCGGCGGCTGTACGGGGAGGACCCCTACCGCTTCTTTGTCCTGCTGCCCGAGGACACCTTCGCCAACCAAAAGGAGCGGGAGCAGTTCCAGCGGGATATGGAGGAGGTCATCCCAGCGGGGATGACCATGCAGATGATCCAGCTCAAGCCCTGTGTGCAGCTGGACTGGCATACGTACCTGGGCATCAACGCCAGGATCGGAGGGTATGTGCCGGCGGTCATCGACGAGCAGGCCACCATCCACTATGACACCACGATTGGAGGAGCCAAACATGAATAACGCCAATTTTTTGCCCTTCGAACGCAACCGCTACTTCTACGGGAAGCTGCTCACCGTCCGGGATTTTGAGGTGGAGCAGCGCTACCACTGCACCAAGCGGGAACTGCTCAACCGCCTGGTCCACGGCGCCGGCGTGGTGTGCGGCCTGGGGGTCACCGCCAGCGACGAGTCCACCCTGATGATCGAGAGCGGTATGGCTCTGGACTACCAGGGCCGGGAGATCATCGTCCCCGAAGCTCTCTTTCGCAAGCTGCCCATGCTGGAGGGGCAGGAGACCCTGGCGGGCAAGAAGGACGCCTATCTGTGCCTGGCCTACGCCCAGGAGGACGTGGAGCCGGTAAACGCCACCGGAGCCGAGGTGGGCGCCCAGCGGCAGTTTGATCTCACCCGGGAGGGCTACCGCCTCTTCCTCACCGCCGAGCCCCCCGCCTACCAGGATCTGCTGGAGACCGCCGGGCGGGAAAATGTGTCGGTGCTCTACCAGAGCGACGAGCTCATTCTGGTCCTCTCCCTCCCCTCCACCCTGTGCGCCGGGGAGGAGTTCCAGGTGCAGGTGCTGGTGGTGAAGAATGAGAACACCCCGCCGGTACAGTTCTCCCTGGAGGGCGAGAACACCTTTGCTGAGAGCGACAACGGCCGGGTCCGCCTGGCCTGGCAGGAGAGCCGGGAGGAGAAGCGGTGCGTGTACACCGTGGACTTCCCCCTGCGGGCCAAGGCCCTCAGCGACGTGGACAGCCGGCTGTTCCCCAGCGGCTGCGAGCTCAATGTGGAGCTGGGCAGCCACCACTACAAAAACTACCTGGAGGTGGGGGCCACTGTCCACCTGTGCCGGGACGCGGAGGCCTGCCGGATGCGCCGCCGCCAGATGGACGACCTGAGCCGCCATCTCCGGGGCCAGGATCTGCCCTTGTATCTGGCCAAGCTGGAGCTGATCCACTCTGCGGGCGGTGTGTTTGTGGGCGGCGTGACCAGTCTGCCCTTCCAGCAGTCGGTGCAGGGGGAGAAAACCTCCCAGGGGGGCGGCAGCGGCGATTTGACGGTGACCACCTCGGTACGCAGCCTGGAGTATTGGCAGAAGCCCGACGTGAAGGCGGTCTATCAGCCCTCCTCCGGAGCCTTGCATCTGGACTTCGGCATCCCCTCCCCGGAGCAGTACGACTACGCCGTGGCCCACGGCACGGTGGACCTCACCATGCCAGGCGGCATCCGGGTCAACAGCCGGGTATTTTCCAAAGAGATCGCCCACGGCCTGGGGGCCGGGGCGGTGGACGTGCGGCTGAGCGTAGAATTTGTGGACCGGGAGCGGGACGAGACCGCACTGCTGTGCGGCAACAGCGAGGTGTTTAAGCACAAGTCCCTGAAAATTTCACCTCCTTGGGTGGAGGCGGCCGCTCTGGTCTACCCCGAGCGGGGAACCATGCGCATCGGCCTGTGGCTCCACGACACGGTGGACGGCAACCTCATTCGGGTGCACTACTTCGCCCAGAAGCCGGAGCGGGACACCAGCCGCATCCTGTCCCAGCGGCGGCTGAGTCTGTCAGTAACGCCGGAATTCTCCCGGCTGGGCTGCCGGGAAAAGCTGCAGTTCCAGGCGGACGTGGTGGGCTCCGAGGACAAGAGCGTCACCTGGAGCGTGAAGGAGGAAAACGGCGGGGTCATCGACCGCAACGGCCTCTACCAGGCCCCCGAGCTGCCCGGCACCTATGAGATCACCGCTGTGGCCGGGGCGGACGAGTCGGTGACCGCCAGCGCCTTTGTGATTGTGGAGTAAGTCAAAAACAGCCGGGTCTGGCCCGGCGGAGAGGGGGGAACCGCATGGATGTCATGGTGGTGCGGGAGCGCTATAAGGTGGTGCGCGTACCGGACAGCCGGGAGAACTACGCCTTTGCCGAGGCGGTGGATATTCTGGACCGGGAGATGGGCGGCTGCCTGCTGAATCTGTACGAGGGCCCTCTTCTCCGCCAGTACCTGCCCTGCTTTGACCAGCTCAAGGGCTGTGCCGCCCTGGAAAATGTGTTTCTGGCCGGAGAGAGTCTGGTGGCGGTCTTTCAGGACTGCGGCGGAACACCCATCGACCAGTTCTTCTACAAGGGGGACCGGCACAGCTGGCAGGACCGGCTCTACTACGCCGGGCAGCTGTGCCAGCAGGTGCTGAATCTGGCCGACTATCCTCCCGACGTGGCCTGTGCCCTGCTGCTGTCCGACAATGTGCGGGTGGATCCGGCAAACCGGGCCATCTGCCTGCGCTTTCACGCCGTGCCCATTGAAGATATGAATCCCCGGGAGACGGCCTACCTGGCGGGAGACCAGCTCTCCAAGATCCTGCGCCCCCGCCTGTCCTCCCCCCGGGAGGAGCTGCGCTTTCTGGATGAGCTGGACCGGGGTGTCTGTGCCAGTCCGGTGCAGCTGTATGCCCTGTGGCGGGTCAGAAGCGAAGAGATTCAAGGGGCCTACCAGGCCCTGGCGAAAAAGAATGTTGTGCGCCGCTGGTGCTCCCTGTTGGTGGGGCGCGTGAAATGGTGGTTTGCCCGGCGCAGGAAGAGGTGAGAGGATGCGGCAGTTGAAACGATGGAGCGTATTTGTGTTGATCCTGGCTCTGCTGGGCTGCGGCACCGCCCTTCTCTTTTGGGATACCGGGCGGGAGTGTGTATCTGTTCTCCGCACCGGGCGGGGCTCGGCCAGCTACCTGCTTACCGCCGCTGACACCCAAGGGCAGATCTACGTGCTGGGCCGGGACTCCGGCCAATATACCCTGGTGGTGGGAGACCAAACCGGCAAGCGGACCGAGACCTGGACGCTTACCGCCGAGGGGCTGCCCCAGCAGAGCATTCCGGCCGCCCTCTACCCGGCGTCCGGCGGGGCGGTGTATCTGGGCCTGTACAACACAGACGGAGAGACTCACCTTCAACTCTACCGTCTCACCCAGAAGGGCAGCCAGGCGGAGCTGCTGCTCAGTGAGTCCTGCCCGGGGGTAAGCCTCCAGGACCAAATGGCCGCCCTCTCCTTCTCCAACTTTTCGGAGGTGGACGGCGTGGTCTCCTTTGCCCTGATGGAGGGGGATACTGCCACCTTCTACCGGCGCACCAACGCCAACAGCGGCCTGGAGAAGCTGGGCGAGGTGACCCAGGAAGGATTGCAGGCCGCTCTGGTCCTCTCCGACGGCAGCCAGGTACTGGCCGCTGGGAACACCCTGATGGGGACGGATGGACAGACCGTTACACTAACTAGCGGCGAACAAATTACGCAATTAACTCAGGCTGGCACCGGTCTATGCTACGTGGATGGTGCCGGTCTTAAGGTGTTTTATGCGGACTTTGCCCAGTGGCAGCCCTACGCCACCCTGGAACTGGAAAAAGATGCTTATGATTTGGACCACTGCTCCGATCTGTGGATCACCCGGGACGGGGATGCCCTGCTGCTGATGGACGGGGACACCCTGCTGCTGGACCGGGGAAGCGCTGTGACCGATCTGACCGGGATGCTCTACCCCTCCGCCCTGCAATGCGGGCTCACGCTGGCCGGGCTTGCTTTGGTAGTCCTGGTGGTGAGCGTGCTGGTGTGGTTTTTACTGTGTGAGCAGAACCGCTTCCGCCTGCCCATGCTGGTGCGGTGGGGCTGTCTGGTGCTGGCGGCGGCTATTTTGGGCACCGGCGCGCTGGTGCGGGGGCCGGTACGCGCCTCCAGCCGCCAGGCCGCCCAGCGGGAGGCCGCCTCCCTGATGGGCTCCCTGGTCTCTCAGTCCCTGCTCCACTACGACATCCTGGACGACGATCTGCCCCAGAGCCTGGGAGACAGCTTAGCCGGCGCGGCGGGCGGTCTGTACGAGGACGCCTGTGTGGCGGTGTATGTTCCCTCGGCAGATGGGGTGTGGACGGTAAACAGCACCAACACCGGTCTGCCCGCCGGGACCCGGGGGGAACTGAGCCCCAGCTTTGACCGCACCCAGGCCCAGCAGGCCCTGGCCGACGGCAGCCTCTTCTGGAAGCGCACCCAGGGGGACGGGACCCACTATGTGCTCTACCGCGCCCTGGGGGAGGCGGTGCTGGCGGTGGATGTGAGCAGTGCCAGGCTGGAGCAGGCGGGCTGGAGTTCCTGCCAGTGGATGGTTCAGGGGCTCATCGCCCTCTCGGCTCTCCTGTGCGCATTGACCCTTGCCATCTTGTGCTGGATCACCATTGGCCTGCGCCGCTCCTTGGACGGAATGGAGCGCCTGGCCTCCGGTCAGCGGGAGGTGCGGGTGCAGGTGGGGGGCGGCGACGAGCTGGCCAGTCTGGCCGACGATGTAAACGCCCTGTCCTCCGCCCTTCAAAACGTGGAGGCACAGCAGCAGGAACTGGCCCAGTCCTACCGCCGCTTTGTCCCGGAGCGTGTCCTCTCCCTGCTGGGGAAAACCAGCATCCAGGAGGTGGATAAGCAGACCTTCGTCTCCCGGGATCTGGCAGCCATGATGCTCTCCTTCCACTTCCCTCCCCAGGTGTATGAGAAGAGCGGCCGGGAACTGTTTGACAACATCAACGAGATCATTGAGCGCACCGCCTCCATTGTCACTCAAAAGGGGGGCACCGTCTTTAACTTCGCCTACAACGGCTACGACGCCGTCTTTGAGGAGGGCAGCGCCGCAGCGGTGAGCACCGCGGTGGCAGTGCAGCAGGAGGTGCTGGAGATCAACCGGGAGCGGGAGCTGGACGGCCGTCCCCCCGTGACGGTGCGCATCGCCCTGGACAAGGGCAGCGTGATGCTGGGCGTGGTAGGGGACGAGAACCAGATCGAGCCCACCTCCATCTCCTCCAGCTTCTCGGTTGCCAAGCACCTGGTGGACCTGTGCGGCCGCCTGGAGGCCAATATTCTGTGCACTGAGGCGGTCATCCGCGGCGCCCAGGGGTACGGCAGCCGCTACATGGGCAAGTGCCTGGAGGGCGGCGAGGCCATCCGCACCTATGAGATTTTTGACGGCGACGTCTTTGAGATCCGCAAGGTGAAGGAGGACACCGGCGAGCGCTTCTCCCAGGGGGTGTACGCCCTGTACGCCCGGGACTTCTCCCAGGCCAAGCGCATCTTCCTCAGTCTGGTCCACCACAACACGGGGGACGGCGGAGCCCGGTACTACCTGTATCTGGCCGACCGGCTGGAAAAGCGGCCGGAGGACGAGATCAGCCTGGACTCGGGACAGTAAGGAGGTCCAACGATGGCGACACAATTTGACATTCTCCGCCATCAGGCGGAGGCAGCGGCCCGCAATGCGGCTCAGCGGATTCAGGGCAATCTGCGTCGGGACACCAGCCTGGTGAACCAGGCCAGCCGCTGGGCAGGCCGCACTCTGACCCAGGGGGAGGCGCAGGTGCGCAAGGCGGCAGGCAAGCGCCGCCGGGGCTACACCCCCTCCGGGGAGACCCAGCCTCAGCCGCCCCGTCCCACTCCGCCTGCGCCAGACGGATACATACGCCGCTCTCCGGTCCAGCCCCTGCACGTGGCCGCGGACTACCGGAAACAGCAGCTCATCCGGGTGGTCACCGCTGTGGTGGTGCTGGCCGTGATTGGCCTGGGCGTATACCTGCTCAACCAGCTGGGCGTGTTCACACGCTGAGGCGTTACGATATCACATAGGGGGACTTCCTTTGTTTAGCTATCTGCTGCGACAACTGTTCAATTCCTTCGGGATCTTTTTCCGCACCATCCGGGCCTTCTTTACCCGGAAGCTGACCGGACTGTGGGCCTATCTGCGCCGCATCACCAACTTCTCCCGCCAGGCCACCAAGGTGGCCACCACCTCCTTCCAGGGGGCGGCGGCAGCGGTGAAAAAGCCCACCAAGCGGGAGGATTACATCGAGACCCAGCGCCTGTTTATCTCCAAATCCTTTCTTATTATGCTTGCCATCGGCCTGGTTCTGCTGGGGCTGCTGTTCTACTTTGTGGTGTGGCCCTTCTTGCTCAGCCACTTCTTTGTGGCCAAGTTCTACCAGGGGGACCCCAAGCTGGCGGACTGGTCCGGCCGGGTGATCGTCTACTACGACGAGGAGAAGCAGCAC
Source organism: uncultured Oscillospiraceae bacterium (assembly GCA_902497145.1). Lineage (GTDB taxonomy): Bacteria > Bacillota > Clostridia > Oscillospirales > Oscillospiraceae > Lawsonibacter. The sequence goes on along the minus strand of CABVDR010000010.1, from coordinate 53,228 downwards.
CCTATGTACCGGGGTACCCTGGAGGAGGGACTGCTCCAGGGTTTGGGTGAGGAATATGACCTGGATGGACTGCTGACCTACGAGGGGAACTTTGTGGACGGGGTACGCAGCGGCGACGGCAGCCTCTACGAGGCGGGCGTACTGGTCTATGAGGGTCAGTTCTCCGGTGGCCTGGCCAACGGCATGGGCACCGCCTACGAGGACGGAGTCAAGTGCTACCAGGGTGCCTTTGTGGACGGCCTGTATGAGGGTGCCGGCACCGCCTACTATCCTGACGGCACCCGCCGCTACGTGGGTTCCTTCGCCCAGGGGCTCTACGAGGGAGAGGGAACCGAGTACAGCGAGGACGGCAAAATGCACTACAAGGGCTCCTTTGCCGCCGGACAATATGACGGCAGCGGCACCATCTATCTGGAGGACGGAAGTACCATCCAGGCGGAATTTACCGCCGGGGAGACCAACGGGGCCATCCAATGGTACCAGAAGGGAAAGCTGTGGTACGACGGCAGCGCCGATAACCTCACCCCCGACGGCTTTGGCACTCTGTATGGGGACAACGGCAAGGCCATCTACGCCGGGGAGTTTGACCAGGGCACCCTGGATGGGGCCTGGATGCTCACCCTCACCGCCGCCGAGCTGCGGGAGGCCTTCGGCGAGGCATCTCTCACCGAGACGGACAGCAGCGGAGGTTTTCTCATTGAAAATGAGGTCCTTGGTCTGACCGCCCTGTGCAGCTACCAGCAGGAGGGAGCTGAGGCCCAGGCCTACCGGCTGTGGTTTGCCCCGGAGGAGGACAGCCTGTGCGCAAACCTTCTCCCCTGGGAGAGCGGCTCGGACGCCGACCTGTGGGCCAGGGAGGACCGGGAGAGCGAACCCCAGGAGAGTGTGCTCCAGGGGGCCCTTCTCCAGCCCAACGGCACCGTCAGCGGCGACTGGTACCAGCGGCAGTACAGCTACGAGGATTATGTGTGCATCCTGCTCAGCCAGCAGGCCTCCGATCCTCCGGTTCAGATCTGCTGGAGCCGTGATATGAGCCAGGCCAGCGGGCAACCGGTGGACACCTCGTCCTCTCAGGCCCAGGAGCGGCTGGATGAGCTGCTCTCCGCCCTGGATGGGGCCAGCGTCCCCTCCAGCGGGGGCTCCGGCAGCTCCGCCGCCTCCCAGAAGGATGTGGAGCGGCTGCTGGGTCTGATGCTCTCCGCCCAGGACGGAGAGGACCTGATGGACGCTCTCATCGACCACTATGTCTACGGCCAGATGGCCGACAGCCTGGAGGCCAGCCAGCCCCTTCTCCAGCAGCTGCTGGCCGACGCCCAGACCCAGCTGCAGCGGGGCGAGGGCAGCCAAGATGCGGTAGATGAGGTCCAGGCCGATCTGGACGATCTGGACCGGCGGCTGGCCCAGTACCGCACGGCCCAGAAGCAGGCCGCCCTCACGGTGACCGAGCTGACCAAGCTGGACGCAGCGGACTACGATTTGCAGGCTGTGCTGGTCTGCTTTGACCCGGTGGAGCTCAACGTCTCCGCCCTGTGCAGCGCCGCCGCCACCTACGCCCAGAGCGTGGCCGCCGGCCGCTACGAGGTGGACACTGCCGCCCTGGAGCGGGAGCTGAAGTCGGACGTGCTGGAGCTGGGACTGTCCTATGAGTCCATCCGCTCCGCCCGCTCCGCGGCTCAGGCGGCTGTGACCAAGGTAGACACGGTGACTCAGGAGTACGCCAAGGGCACCGCCGACAAGGCCGCCCTCTATGCGGCCCAATGCGCCAGGGACGAGGCCGCCGCCGCCCTGTACCAGGCCCTGGGCACCTTTGCCCACCAGGCCAACGCCCTGAACACCCTGTCGGGTGGCTGGATCGCCCAGCAGTACGACTGGATGGCGGACACCTTTGCCTCCCTGTTCCAGAACGAGATCCTCCAGGGAGAGCAGGCGGCCCAGCAGGCCGAGGAGGAGCTGGCCGAGAAGGTGGAGCAGGCCGCCCAGGAGATTTTGGAAGAACAACAGCAGGCCGCCCAGAGCGGGACCCAGGGGGAGTCCTCCCCGTCCCAGTCCGGGGCCGCCGCGTAACCGGCCGCGAAAGGAGGAGGTACCATGGCGGACTATACCGCGCTGGTGGAGGCAGGCAGCGCCCTGGTGGAGATGCTTCGGGAGAATCTGACCCCAGAGCCCATCAGCAACCGGGAGCTCATCTCCCTGTGCTCCCCCCATGAAAGTGAAAATAATCAGCTGACCCTCTACCTCTATCAGGTGGAGGAGGACACCCAGGGGGCCCAGAGCGGCTACTACCAGGTGAGCCGGGAGGTGGAGCGGGTGCGTCCCACCCGGTACAACCTGCGCTTTCTGGTCACCGCCCACTCCAAGGCCCCGGCCCAGCTTAAGGAGGCCGACCAGTACCGCATGGTGGGGGCGGCCCTCCAGGTGCTCCGGGACCACCCGGTCATCGACCAGGAATATCTCAGCGGCTCCCTGGCGGAGCAGAACGCCCAGATCCATGTGGTGCTGGAAAAGACCACCCAGGACCAGCTGCTGAAGATCTGGAACAACACCTCCACCGCCTACAAGCTGTCCTTTGTGGTGCTGCTCACCGGGGTGGAGATCGACTCCAAGCGGGAGCGCCGCTTCACCCGGGTCACTGACGTGTCCATCGACACCCAGCAAAAACCGGGAGGTGTGGGACGATGATTACCCTCCACGCCAGCGCCGTCTTTCACGTGCGGGACGGCTACACCGGAGCGGCCCTGGAGGGCTCCAGCCTGCTGTGCACCCTGGACGGTGCGCCCATCCGTCCCCTGGCCAAGGCCGGAGGGCACCTGGTGCTACTGGATCTGGTGCCGGGAGACCACCGTCTGGCCCTTCGAAGCCAGGGCTATCAGGAGGAGTGGGTGGACTTTCAGGCCGGACCCGGCACCCTGGAGCTGGAGGTCACCATGAAGCCCGGGGCAGGCTACCCCTTCCGGGGAGACATCACCCGTCTGGAGCTCACTGTGCTGGAAGAGGACCAGCCAGTCCCGAACCTCCAGCTGTGGCTGGCCGCCCCCGCCGGGTTTGATCTGAAGATCGCCCAGACCAAGGCAGAGGCGGGGACAGACCAGTTCCGCCTCTACTGCAAGGGCCCTCAGTCCGCCGTTCCCCCGGGAGCCTACCTCATTGCCGACGGGGATCACAGCGAAATTGTGTCTCTGCGCAGCCTGGAGGAGGAGATGGGTACCCTGTCCTCCCCCCTGCTCCACACCCACCGCCGCAGCCGTCCCCTGCTGCCAGCCCAGCGCTACCACACCGATGCCCAGGGCCGCCTGACTGCCGTACTTTCGGGGGCCTGTACCCTGGAAATCTACCACCCCCAGCGGGGTCTGGCAGCCAGCCTCACCCTGGAGCAGGGGGAAAATCAACAGACGATCCGGCTGTAATCCAGCCGTCCTGACCCAAAAGAGGAGAAGCGATATGGCAAATCCAGTTGTTCAGACCGCGGTGTGTACCTGCCCCTTCGGTGCAGCCCCCGCCACCCTTACGGTAACCAGCCAGCAGACGGTGACCATGGGCAAGCTGCCGGCCGCCACCATCCTGGACGGGGCCCCCATGGCCAACGTCCCCACCTTCGGCATGTGCTCCAACCCGGCCAACCCCACCGTAGCTTCAGCCACGGCGGCGGCCATGGGGGTGCTCACCCCCATGCCCTGCGTGCCAGCTACCGTGAGCTGGGTCCCAGGCTGCCCCACGGTGCTGGTGTGTAAGCGTCCCCTGCTGAACAACACCAGCAAGCTGATATGCTCCTACGGGGGCGTCATTCAGGTGAGCATCACCCCGGCCATGACTGTAAAGGTCCCCTGACAGCCGGATCCCATTTCAGGAAAGGAGGAGGCACCGTGGAGGAATACGACCTGCGGGACGTGGCCTATGAAAAGATGAGCCGGGGCTATGACAGCCAGTGGGATCTGATGGACGACCTGTTTGCCTGGCTGGATCTGCGGCTTTACTTCTTCTACAAGCACCACCAGTGGCTGGGTCCCAAAAATGACATGCGCAATATGATGGGCCTGGTGGTCAGCCGGGAGGAATTTGAGCATAACCTGGCCAAGGCGGCCCAGCTAGGGCTGGCCGCCCAGCTCACCGGGGAGGAGGCCGCCCAGATGGAGGCTTCCCGCACCGCCATCCAGGCCAGGCTGGACCGCACTCAGGCAAACTTTCCCCTGCTCCAGCTCATCCAGCGGTGTGCGCTGGACGTCTTTGAACAGGAGTGTGTGATCCTGGCCTACGCCGGGGCGCTAGATCAAAAATACGAAAAGCTCTTCGCCTACCTCCAGGACGACATCACTCGGAAAGCCCCCTCCCCCGCCCTGGCGGTGCAGCTCTTCCTCCCTCTGGAGCACAACATGGAGGAGTACCTGTCCCGTTTTGCCCGGCGGGACACCTTCACCAGCCTCTTTGACCGGGAGCGGTTATCCTCGGGGCAGCTGGTCCTCTCCCCCACGGTACTGGAGTTTCTCAGCACCGGCACGGTGGCCCCTCTCCCCGGCCTGCGGCTGTTCGACGGGGCGTCGCAGCAGCCCTCCGGCCCTCTGGTCATTGGACAGGAGGCGGCCCGGCGGCTGGACGCGCTGTTTCAGGAGCCGGGCCGGCGGGCCATCTGCCTCACCGGTGGGCCGGGCTCGGGCAAACGCTTCCAGGTGGAGCACCTGATGGCCCGCACAGGCCAGCGGTGCGTGTTTCTCTCCCTGGACTGTGAGCAGCCAGAGGAGCGGGCCCGGGAGGGGGTACTGGCCGCCAGGCTCACCGGGGCCTGCCTGTGCTGCGGCCATATGGAGCAGCAGGATGCCGAGGGCAAGCTGCTCCCCGCCCAGGAAAAGCTGCTCCAGGCCATTTTGGACCTGGAACCTGCCCATGAGAAGCTCTTTTTCCTCTCCCAGCTGCCCATTCGGGCCAGACTTCACTGGCTGACGGTAGAGCTGGAGCTGCCGGACACCACCGAGGACGAGCGCATCGCCCTCTTCCGGGCTTTTTTAGGGAACACCCCTCTGGGCGATGGCCTTACGGTGGAGGAACTGGCCTCCAAGTTCCGCTTCTCTCCCCGGCAGACGGAGCTGGCCTGCCGCCAGGCGGTGGGTCTGGCCCGGCTGGACGGCATGGAGGCCATCTCCAGCCGGGAGATGCACCAGTGCTGCTACCACCAGGTGGTCCATAAGCTGGGAGATCTGGCCACCCCGGTGCGCCCTGCCTTCCACTGGGACGACGTGGTGATGCCTGCAGACCAGAAGCGGCTTTTGCAGCACGCCTGCGGCCACATCAAGTTCCGCCACCAGGTGTACAGCGACTGGGGCTTTGATAAAAAGGTGACCTACGGCCGGGGGCTGTCCATCCTCTTTGCCGGCGCTCCCGGTACCGGAAAGACCATGTGCGCCCAGGTTATCGCCAACGAGCTGAACATGGAGATGTATAAAATCAACATCTCCCAGATCGTCAGCAAGTACATCGGCGAGACGGAAAAAAACCTCCAGGCCGTCTTTGCCGAGGCCAAAAAATCCAACTGCATCCTCTTCTTTGACGAGTGCGACGCCATCTTCGGCAAACGCAGCGAGGTAAAGGATGCCCACGACCGCAACGCCAACGTGGAGGTGGCCTATCTGCTCCAGCAGATCGAGGAGCACGACGGGGTGTGCATCATGGCCACCAACCTCATCGGCAACATCGATGCGGCCTTTATGCGCCGCATCACCTATGTGGTCCACTTCCCCTTCCCTGACCCGGCTATGCGGGAGGAGATCTACCGCCGCACCATTCCCCAAAAAGCCCCTGTCGCCGACGATGTGGACTGGACCTTTTTGGCGGAGAAGTTTGAGCTGTCCGGCGGACACATCAAAAATATTGTCCTCTCCGCCGCCTTCCTGGCGGCCCTGGAGGGGGAGCCCATCGGTATGTCCCAGCTGCTGCGGGCGGCGGTGGGTGAGCTGAAGAAAAATGAGATCGTTGTGGTTCGGGAGGAGCTGCGGGAGTACGCGGACCTGCTGGACGAGTAACTTGCCTTCCGGATTCCCGCCGGTATATGGCAGAAACGAGGTGGACCGCTTTTGAAACGGAATACACGCTTAACTTTGGGACGGAAGCTGCTGCTCATGGTGCTGGTGATGAGCCTGATCCTCTGCTGTGCCGCCCTGGCCATGAGCTACCACACCTACCTCCGGGACACCCGGGCCCTATATGGCCAGCACGGCCAGGAGCTGGCCCAGGATCTGGCCGGGCAAGCCCAGGTGCTGGATGAAGGGGATGCCCGTGGGCTTGAGCAGCTCCTGTCCCAGGCAGCGGATCAGGAGGCGGTGTCCTTCGCGGCGGTGGTCTGGCCCCAGGAGAGTGGACTGGAGGTGCTGGCGTGCGCCGGCGACCGCACCGAAGAGGAGCTTCTCGCCCCGGGGGATCTGTGGATGCCTGGTGGCATGGGTGCCGCCGCTTTGGATGAGCTGCTGGACGGGCAGGCTCTCACGCCCCTCTACTGGAAGGACCCCAACCTGGGCTGGCGGATGCTCACCGCCGCCCTGGTAGACCACACCGGCGGCGACGTGTCCGCTTATATCGTGGTGGAACAGCCCATGGATCAGGCCGCAGCCCAGGAGCGGGACTTCCTGGTGAACATGGCGGTGCTGCTGGTCTGTCTGGCTGCCCTTCTGATCGTAATTTTTATGCTGGTGATCCGCCGCATCTTCATCCAGCCCATCCGCCTGCTGACCAAGGCGGCCCAGGACTATGAGGGGGGCGAGGACAAATCCACCTTCACCAAGGTGAAGATCAAAAGCCACGACGAGCTGCGCACCCTGTCCGACGCCTTCCGCATGATGCTGGTGGAAATTGACCTGAACAACTTTGAACAGAAGGAGCTGGCGGTGCGGGAACAGAAGCTGGAGATCGAGCTGCAGCTGGCCAACGAGCTCAACCAGTCCATGCTGCCCAAGGAGCTGCCCCAGCGGGAACAGGGCTACGAGTTTGACGTCCACGGCCTGCTATGCCGGGGCCGGGAGGTAGAGTACGACTTTTACGACTACTTCATGCTGGACCAGGACCGGCTGTGCGTGGTGATCGGGGCGGTACCAGGGGAGGGGATCCCTCAGGCACTCTACACTGCCATGGCCCAGACCGCCATCAAAAGCCAGCTGCGCTCCGGCCTGTCCCTGGCGGCGGCCATGACCGCTGCCAACAGCCAGCTGCACGAGATGAGCGGCGCCTTCGTCCTCCACGCTCTGGTGGGCGTGCTGGATGAGATGACGGGCAAATTCTCCTGCATCAATGCCGGGCAGGAGGTCCCCCTGCTCATGCGCAGCCAGGACCGGTATGAGTGGGTGCAGGCACCCCCCTATGCCCCCCTGGGGCAGAATGAAAATGTGGTCTACCAGGTGCTGGAGCTGGAGCTGCGGCAGGGCGACCGGATGTTTTTCCACACCCGAGCCTTGGGCGAAATCCAGAACGAGGCCGGCAAGGCCTTCTCCGAGGACCAGCTTCGGGCCACTTTGAATCTCAGCCAGAGCCGGGGCTTTGACGTGGAGCGGCAGCTGGAATTTGTCCGGGACGCGGCGGGGGCTTATTCCCAGCGGGTCCAGGTAGACGGCTACGCCATGCTGGCTCTGGAGTATCGCCGGCGGGACCGGGCCATGGCCCACTGCGTCCTGAGCACCGGGCAGGCGGGAGAGCGGGTCCTGCTGGACTTCCTCCGGGGGCAGATGAAGGCCAATGCCTTTACCAGCCGGCAGACCGCCGAGATTGCGGTGCTGGCCGACGAATTGTTTGTGCTGTGTTGCGGGCAGGCGGAACCCGACGCCCGCTTTTTGGCCCAGTGCGCCGTTACCCTGGAGACTGGTACCGTACTGCTCCAGATCAAAGGCCCCATGGGCGGGCAGAATCCCCTGGAGCACGCCCGGGGCGAGGCGGCCGCCCGGTCGGCAAACTACATTCGCCAAAACACCCAGCGGGTGGTTTTTGAGTCTCAGGACAGCATGGACGTGATTACGGTGACCCGGCAGCTGGAAACACAGACCCACAGTCCCAACCATTTCAAACAGCAAGCGAGGTGATTATTCCCATGATAGAAAAATGTTTCCCAGCTGCTCTGGACCAGTTGGAGCCGGTACAGAAGTTTGTGCTGGAGCAGCTGAAGGAGTACTCCTACTCCGAGCGGGTCCGGGCACAGCTGGATGTGGCGGTGGAAGAGATCTTTGTCAACATCGCCCACTATGCCTACCCTCCCGATCAGCCTGGCTGGGCGCGGATCCGCTGCCATGTGGATCAGCCTCCTCCCCGCATTACCATCCAGTTTATGGACCAAGGCGTGCCCTTCAATCCTTTGAAAAAGAAGGACGCGGACATCACCCTTTCCGCGGAGCAGCGGCAGATCGGCGGCCTGGGCATTTTGATGGTGAAGCGCTCCATGGACCAGGTCCACTACCAATATGAGGACGGGCAGAACATTCTGACCCTGGTAAAAAACTTGGACACAGCTCCTGTGGGCGGGAGCGAATAACCCCTTTTTCCCGCTCCATCCAATTCAAATAAGAAATGAGGTAACTACCATGACTATTACAAAAACTCAGAACCAAAATTCTCTCACCCTGTTTCTGGAAGGCCGGCTGGACACCACCACCTCCCCTCAGCTGGAGGCGGAGCTGTCCGCATCTCTGGGCGGCGTAACCCATCTGACGCTGGACCTGTCCAATCTGGCCTACCTCTCCTCGGCGGGACTGCGTGTCATCCTGTCCGCTCAAAAGCGGATGAACAAGCAGGGACAGATGGTGGTGCGCAACGTGAACGATACCATTATGGAGGTCTTTGAGGTCACGGGTTTTGTGGATATTTTGACAATCGAGTAACAATCGAGGGATTATTTATGTTAGATCACATACAGCAGCGCTGCCGGCCGTTCTGTCTGGAGGACCGCCCGGTCATCAATGCCATTCGCGCAAACGCAGGGCATACGCTCAGCGCCCACGCCTTCAGCTCACTGTTTCTTTGGCAGAAAACGCTGCAGCTGTCTGTCTGCCTGGAGGATGACGCATTTTTTGTCCGGTTTGCCCATCGGGGAGAGAACGCCTGGTTTTATCCCTGCGGAAGCGAAAAGGCCCAGGCGGCGTTTCTCCAGGCGGGGTTGGACTGCCCTGATTTTTCCCTGCACTATGTACGCCGGGAGGATATGGACTTTGTTCACGCCCACTTTCCCGGACGGTTCCGCTTTGAGGAGGCCCCGGGGGACTCTGAGTACATCTGTGACCGGAATGCCCAAATTGAGATGCAGGGCGGCGCCTACCGCAACCTGCGCGCCAAGGTTCGGAAAGCCCGGGAACGGCACAACTGGGTGATCGAGCCCCTGGAACCAGAGAATCTGACCGTAGCGGAGCAGGTGGTTTACCAGTGGGCTCAGCTTCGCGGAAAAACGGGCGACGGCGACGAAGCCTTGCTGGGGCTGCGGGAGTTTGAGGCACTGGACTTTCAGGGGATCCTGGCCAAGACGGAGGAAGGCCCCCAGGCCATTGCGTTTGGCGCCATCATCGCCCCCGACGTCTTTGATTTTCACGTGGAAAAGACCTTGATCCCCTCCACGGTAAACTACGTAAAATGGGAGCTGTACCAACGCCTTCCCCCACAGGTCCAGTGGATCAACCTGGAGGAGGACCTGGATTTGCCCGGTCTGAAAAACAATAAACTTCAGGCCGTCCCCGCGGCCATTACTCCGCTATGGAAAGGGGTTCCGGTATGAGGGAATCCGCCTTTACAACCAAGATCTTTTACCGCTTTTTCTTTCCCGCCGTGGCTGCCTCGGTCTGCCTGGGGCTGGCCAATCTGGCTGACGCCCTGTGCGTGGGCATGGTGATGGGCGAGTCGGCCCTGGCCGCTATCAGCCTGGTATCTCCCATCTACATGGTGTTCAATGTGCTGCACCTGGGGATGGCCGTGGGCGGCTCGGTGACCTTTGCCCAGCTGATGGGCAGCGGAAAGGTCAAGCAGGCTGTGGACGTGTTTCGGCAGATGCTGCTTCTGGCCCTGGCGGTGAGCATTGCCCTGGCCATTCTGGGGGAGGTGTTTGTGGAGCCCCTGCTCCTCCTGCTGGGAGCCGATCCCTCCCAGGGGGAGGTCTACGTGATGACCAAGTCCTACGCGGTCCGCCTTCTGGCCGCCGCGCCGCTGTTCTTTTTGAACATGCTCTTCTACTACTTCCTGCGGTGTGACGACGGGGAGCGGCGGGCCAGCGTGGGGCTGGCGGTGTCCAATCTGCTGGACGTAGGACTGTCCTTTGTGTTCGTATTGGGCTTTGGCATGGGCATCAACGGCGCGGTGTACTCCACCATCGTCGGGGTGGGGGCGGCGGTGCTTATTTACCTGCCTCACTTTTTCCAGAAAGCCAACATCCTCAGCCTGGGATTGAACCGCCCCAATTTCTCGGTGATGTTTCAGTGCTACCGCACCGGGTTTTCCACCTCATCCCAGTACATCTGGCAGTTTCTCTTCTTCCTTGTGATCAACAACCTGCTCATCAGCCGACACGGGGAGAGCGGACTGGCGGTGTTCAATGTGGTGCTTAACATCTCCTACCTGGTGGTGGGACTGTTTGACGGCGTAGCCGCCACCATCCAGCCTCTGGCCGCCACCTTCCACGGGGAGCGCAACCGGCAGGCAGAGCGGGACACCCTGCACCTGGCCCTGAAATGGGGCGGCACCTTGGGTATGCTGCTCCTGGCGGCAGTGGCCCTCTTCGCCCCCCAGATCTCCCGGCTGTTCGGCCTGTCGGAGGACATGGTGGGCATGGGGACACTGGCTCTGCGGCTGTACTGCGTGGGCGGCATCGGAGCGGGGGGCAGCATTCTGCTGTCCGCCTACTGGCAGTCCATCGGCAAGGCATCCCAGACCATGGTGCTCACTTTCCTGCGCTCCTTTGCGGTATACCTGGCCTTTGCCGTCCCTCTGGCCATGGGACCGCTGCCCTATTTCTGGCTGGTCTATCCCGCCACGGAATACCTCTCCCTGGTTCTTGTGGGGGTGTGGCAGTTGATCGCCGACAAAAGCCTTCAAATGTCCAGCCTGGATGAGACCCCCATCTTTCACCGTATGCTCCAGCAGGACACCAAGGAGCTGTCCGGGCTGCTGGAGGAGTGCGAGGAGTTCTGTGCCATGCAGGGAGCCAGTATGCAGCAGACCTTCTTTGTCACCATGGCTCTGGAGGAGATGAGCCAGGCCATCTTTACCCATGCCCAGGAGTCGGCACGCAGCGATATCTACATCCAGATTACCCTCTTCCAGTCGGAGCCCGGCGTGTTCGACCTCCACATCCGGGACAACGCCATGGCCTTTGATCCCTTCTCCCTGCGCACCCACCGGATCACCGAGACAGACAACGAGGAGGTCGCCATGGACAGCATGGGGGTACTCATGGTAAAGAAAAAGGCCAAGGAATTTTATTACCGTCATTTCCAGGGCTTTAACACCCTGTTGGTGCGCATTTGATTTGTTCGTTTGAGAGAGGAGAAGGAGCATGAAAGTATCCTTGCGTATGAAAGCGGTGCTGGGAATTATCTGCATGAGCCTGATTATCAGCGCCACGGCAATCGCACTGTCTTACCGCACCTATGCCAACACCATGGATGAACACTATCAGAAAGTGACCTTGGATCTGGCAGAAACTGCGATTGCCATGTTGGATTCGGAAAAGATCAAGCAATACGCACAAACGCTGGAAAAAGATGAAGACTACGACGACCAGCTGGAGATCCTGCGCAAGCTGGTGGATGCCAACGACGAGGCTCTCTATATCTACGTCAATGTCCCCCCGGACGGGGGCAGCTTTGTGGAGGGTGACCTGGTCTACGACATTATGGACACCGACCCGGAAGTGGCCTTCCCACAGGAAGAAACCGCTTATCTGGACATTGACGCGGGTGAGAACATGGTCTATATCAGCAAGACTGAGGAGTACGGCTGGCTGTGTACCGCCGTGGTCTGGATGTATGACGAGACCGGCGACACCTACGCTTTTATGAATGTAGACATCTCCATGAACGATGTGATGGCCGACCGGATGGAGTTCTTGCGGGTGGTGCTGGTTGCCATTGTGGTGGCTATGATTGCCGCCTGCATCATCCTGGTCTTGCTGGTCAACCGGTTTGTGGTCAACCCCATCAACCAGGTGGCCCGGGCCGCCCTGCAGTACGTCTCTGACCGGCGCACCAGCGAGGGAGGCAGCGTATCTTCCGGCACGCGCCGCACCGTGACCGAGGGTGAGCACGGAGAACGCTCGGCCATCTCCCAGCTGAACATCCGCACCGGCGACGAGATCCAGGCGCTGTCCGAGGCCATCAAGACCATGGAGCTGGAGATCAACGAGTACATCCAGGATCTTACCTCCGTCACTGCGGAGAAGGAGCGCATCGGCGCGGAGCTGAACGTAGCCACCCAGATCCAGGCGGACATGCTGCCCCGGATCTTCCCCGCCTTCCCGGAGCGCACCGAGTTTGACATCTACGCCACCATGAACCCCGCCAAGGAGGTGGGCGGCGACTTCTATGACTTCTTCCTGGTGGACGACGACCACCTGGCGGTGGTCATTGCCGACGTGTCCGGCAAGGGCGTCCCCGCGGCTCTGTTTATGGTGATCGCCAAGACCCTCATCAAAAACCACGCCCAGAACAAGGACTGCCCGGGGGATGTGTTTACCCAGACCAACGAGCAGCTGTGCGAGGGCAACGACGCGGGCCTGTTTGTCACCGCCTGGATGGGTATTCTGGAGATCAGCACCGGCAAATTCATCTACGTGAACGCCGGCCACAACCCGCCCCTGCTTCGGCACGCCAACGGCAGCTTTGAGTGGCTCAAGTCCCGGCCCGGCTTTGTGCTGGCGGGAATGGAGGGCATTCGCTACCGGGAGAACGTGATGGAACTGGCCCCCGGAGATACCCTCTACCTCTACACCGACGGCGTCACCGAAGCCACCGACGCAAACCAGGAGCTCTTCGGCGAGGAGCGTCTCCAGACTGCCCTGAACGAGCAGCCGGACCTGCCGGTGGACGACCTGCTGCCCAAAATCAAGCATTGTATCGACGAATTTGTGGGCGATGCCGAACAGTTTGACGATATAACCATGCTGGGGCTGAAGTACCACGGGAAGGGAGAGTAAACCAGTGGTTGAACGCACATTTCCCGCTGCTCTGGAGTACCTGGAGCAGGTGCAGGATTTTATTGATGAACAACTGGAGCAACACGACTGCCCCATGAAAGCAAAATTTCAGCTGGACGTGGCGGTGGAGGAGATCTTTGTGAACATCGCCCACTACGCCTACCACCCGGAGGTGGGGGAGGCCACCGTGCGCTGCTGCGTGGGCGGCTCCCCCCTTCAGGTCACCATTCAGTTTTTGGACCGGGGAAAACCCTTCAATCCTCTGGCCAAAGAGGACGCCGATACCACCCTATCCGCCGAGGATCGAGACATCGGCGGGCTGGGCATTCTGATGGTGAAAAAGAGTATGGACGCGGTAGATTACGCCTACGAGAACGGGAAAAACATCCTCACCATTAAGAAAAATATCTAGCCGCCGATAAGAAATCTGTCCCCGGATAACCCCGCAGGATGCGGCCATTCGGGGACAGTCTGACGCAAACAAGGCTCAAGGGCCGCAGAACGCAGCCCGGCTGAGACACCGGCATGGTATAATAACAATATGAAAATATCCATGCCCGGCTCTTTGGCCCATCCGGCTGCTTCTGTCCGGGCAAAGGGAGGGAACGCATCTATGCAGCGGCTGCGCCTGTGCCCTGTCGGTCCTCAGGACTCTGCCTTTTTGCAGTATATCCCCGGCAATTTCCGCCTTCTTCTCCACCAGGAGGGAACGGTGTGCGTTGGGGCGGTATTTGACGGCCAGGCCTGCGCTGCCGCTCTGGCCCAGGAGAGCCGGCATGGGATCTACTACCTGCGCTACATCTTTGTAGACCCCAAAGCCCGGCTGTGCGGGCTGGGGACCTATCTGCTCCGGGGGCTGCTGGGGCAGATCCAGGCCCGGGGCGGCCGGGAGGTCAAGGCAGTCTACTCCCCCAGTATGCTGGAGGAGGGCCAGCAGACCCTGGGCATTCTGGAGCGGGCGGGGTTCTCTCCCTCCGAGCCCTTTTCCACCGGCTTCTCCACCCAGCTGGGGGACATCCCCGATGTCAGCCTCTCCCTTCCCCGGGAGCTGGCGGTGTACAGCGCCCTGGACACTCCGGAAGCGGTACAGGACGCCTACCAAGCTCTTCTGGATGCCGGAAATCTGCCGGACTTTGCCAATGCAGAGGAGCTGGAATCCCCCTGGGGAGAGCTATGCAGCTTCTGCACCGTGCACGGAGCCCTGGCGGGTGTGATGCTCATTGACCGCAAGGGAGAGGGCTGCCACGTGGCGGGTCTGTATGTGCTGCCCGGCTTTCGTGGGGGGCGGACGGCAGCTGCCCTTATTGCCCGGAGCATCCAGGCGGCCAAGGCGCTGCTGCCGCCGGAGACCCTGGTGTGGACCTCCGCCATTGACCAAAACGCCTATTCCATGTGTGATAAATTTCTGCGCCTGGGCAACCGGGCGGAAAAGGAGACGGAGTTGTGTTCCGTCTACCGATTTTAAAAAGGGGGAAGACGGATGCAGACCTATCAGACCAGACGCAAAACTCCCGACCGCGGTCCCCAGCCCCGGCAAGGCCAGGAGATTTCCAAAAGCGAGATGCTCCATCTCTCCGGTGCCGGTGCTCCCCAGCCCATGTCCCCTCAGCTGCGGGAAAAATTTGAGCCCGGCTTCGGCGCCGACTTTTCCAACATCCGCATCAGCCGGGGCCACATCCCCGACGAGATGGGGGTTCAGGCAGTGGCCCAGGGCACCGATATCCTGCTGGACGAGAGCGCCGGCATGGATGTGCTGGGACATGAGCTGGCCCACGTGGTGCAGCAAGCCCAGGGCCGGGTGGACGGGGGTTACCCTGTGGTGGAAAACGCCGCCCTGGAACAGGAGGCCGATGTGATGGGGGCTCGGGTGGCCTCCGGCCTCACCGCCCAGGCCGGGCCCCAGAACGGCTTCGGCGGGGAGATGATGTCCATTGCCCCTATGTCCTCTGCCTCCGCCCCTGCTCAGTGCAAGATCGGAAAGCACAAACCCAAGAAGGGCGGGGCTCCCGCGCCCCAGCAGGCGGCCCCTGCCCCCGCACCGGCCCCCGCACCGGCTCCAGATCTGGATGAGGACGCCGTACTGGACGCATACGGTGCGAAGCTGCGCCAGGAGGTCAACGACGCCTCCCAGAACGTGACTGCGGACAGCACGCCCCGCAATCTGCTCACCGGCAACCGGCTGCACTATATGCGCAGCAATACCAAAGACCAGGAAAAACTCCAGAAACAACAGCTCACGGAAAAGATCATGCACGGCGTCAACGAGTCATTCGCCCAGCACATGAAGAACAGTACCATGCCGGAGATCTTCCAGGGAGAGTTCAGCAAGCCCGGTCATCTGGACTCCGCGTTGCATGAGAACCCCACGGATGCGCGGCTTCTGGACATGCAGCGCCAGAGCGACGAGATCAGCGCTGGGGAACTGGGGCACTGGCTGGATCTGATGCAGCAGGACCCTGAGGCCATGCGGTTTCTGCAGAATCAAACCGAGCGGGTCTACCGGCCCATGGGCTCTTTTGACCCGGTGAACAACAAGGGCGGTATTGTAGGCGGGGAGCAGAACGCCGGTATCTATGCACTTAACGACCTGTTCCTGCGTTCCAGCGGTTCCTACGCCTCCGTCCGAAGCGGGGGGGAGTCCGCGGGGGCCATTCGGACCCAGATGGCCATGAAGTTCATGAACCGTATGTTCAACAAGACCGGCGATGTGGATTCCATGGACGACAACGAGCGGCGGGTCTACGACCGTATGCTGCAGATGAGCAATCCTGCCCCAGCCGCTGCAGCGCCGGAACCAAATTCGACGCAGGAGATGCAGGACCGGGTAGAGCAGGCCACGATCAACCGAGCCATCCCCCGAGAGCTGTTTGACGAGATGACGGATGAGAGAGGGCACCTGCTGGATACCGCCACCATCGCTGCCAGAGCCAACGCCGCCTCGCCGTCCTATCTGGGTATGAGGGGGATGTTCAATGAGGACAGGGCGGCAATGGAAGCTTCTGATCCCTCGTACCTGGGCATGCGTGGGATGTTCAATGAGCGCAGGGCGGCCAGCGAAGCGCAGACGCCCAATTATTCAGGCGTGAGAGAACTCTTAAGGGAACCCAAGCCCTCCTCTCCGGCGGCGGAGACCACCTATGCCGAAATGCGGACCCTCTTCAATCCTGCCCTGGATCCCCGTGCTCTGGAAGCCCGCCGGGATGCCCAGGCGGCTTACCAGGAGTCGTCGGAGGCCTCTTTCTCCGGGAATATGCGCAGCCTATTTTGCGAGAATAGACCGAAAAGTGTGGCTGAAGAGCTGGGATTGCCCGAGGCGCCGGGAGAGAAGTACGTGACGGGCTTGACCGAACTGGAAGATCTTTATGAAGCCGAGCAGGAAGAGGCTGCAGCGGCACATGCGTCCGGAGGACAAAGCAATCAGATGTTCTCAGGAAACAAAGCCTCGGGAGAACTGGAGCGGATGATGAATCTGAGTGATGAGGAAGAGAATGAACTAATGAAGGATGTCCAGATCCTCGATCCGGCCAACGATCCCCCGCTCTTCCCGGAGCCGGCTCCGGCCCCCAAAAAGAAGCACCGGTGGCAGTTCTGGAAGTGAGCCCTGAAGCGGATCCGGTAATCCAGCAAGGAAAAAGAGCACCTACCCATAGGGCAGGTGCTCTTTTTTCAGTCAGCTATGCGGGGAAACAAGGGCGGTGTCTTCCGTGGGGCTGGCTTTTCCTGAAAGGACGACATTCGGTCGGGGCAGAAACACCGAGGCCCGAAACGCCCCGTTTTCCACGTAAAAATCTGCTTGCCCGCCCCAGCGCTGGGCCACCTCCCGCACTGTCTCCAGCCCGATTCCCAGGCGGCCTGGAGCTTTACTGGACAGATAACGGCCGTTAAAGGCCCGCAGAGGACGGGTGCAGGTGTTGCCCACCACCAGAGAGAAATAGCCAGCCGTGGACATACTCCTGGCCCGCAGCCAGCCTCCTCCCTCCCGCTGAAGGGCCTCGATGCTGTTTTCCAGCAGGTTGCTCAGCACCAGACACAGATCTGGAATCCCATTCTCCCACCCCTGAGGCGGCACAATATGCAGATCTGTCTGAAAGCCCAGGGCTTGAGCCTGCTCCCGGTAGTGCTGCTCCAGGACGGAAACTGCCCAGCTTTCTCCGCCTGGGATGCTGGCATCCGCCTCCAGGGCATCCCGCAGGGCGGCAGCCGTGTCGGCTGGAAGAGCGGTGTCCCCTGCCAAAAGCAGGTAGTGGCGCAGGTCGTGACGCAGCTTCTGCATCTTTTTAAGATCCCCTCGGGCCATCTCATTGCCCACCTGGAGAATCTCCCGCAGGCGGAGGTTCTCCTCCCGCTCCCGACGCAGCGCCTGCTGGGTATGCCACAGCCAGATCAGCGACCCCGCCGCCATCAGGAGCGCCGTGATCAAGATTGCCGTTCTCATATCTGCGACCACGCTTTGATATAGGTCCAGTCAATAAACTGTCTGCGGACCTGGGCCAAATTGGCCGAACTGATGGGAACCAGACTTTGGTCGTCCATGCGGAAGTCGCTGCCTTCTATCCGCTCCACATGGTTCAGGTTGACCAGAAAGCTGCGGTGACAGCGGAGAAAATCCCGGCTGTCTATGGCCGTCTCCAGCTCGTCCAATCCCCGCCGGGTCACCAGCTCTCCCCGGAGGGTGTGGACCCGTGCCTGGTGACCATACACATCCACATATAGGATGGAGGACAGGGCGATCTTCTGCCACTCCCCCTCGGAGTAGACAGACAGCAGGCGCAGAGGCTCTGGAATATGGGAAAAAAACCAGTCCAGGCTGGCGGCCACATTCTCCTCCTGAAAGGGCTTGACCAGGTAGTCGGAGGCCCGGACCTCAAAGCTGTCCATCCCGTGGTCCTGACTGGTGGTAGCAAAGATGAGAGCCACGTGGCTGTCTATGGCGCGGATGCGCCTGGCCGTCTCCACCCCGGACAGGCCTGGCATGTAAATATCTAAAAAAATCAGCTGAATGCTGCCTGGCTCCCACCCCTGCATGGCAGCCAGCAGACTTTCCCCGCTGGAGAACAGCCGCAGCTGAACTGAGATCCCATGACTGCGGGAATAGGCCTGCACCATCCGCGCCAGACTAATCCGCTCCCCCTCCAGATCGTCACAGATGGCGATGACAAATTCTTTCACGGCCCATTCCCCCCCTCCTGGCTGGGCTCCTCCTGCTCATACCGCAGACGGCAAAACCGCCGGTAGACCTCCTGTACCCCGGCCTTATTTCCTCGTCCCATGGAGATCTCGGTGCCGTCACTGAGATAAAGACTGCTGCCAGCAATCCGCTTCACATGCAGGAGGTTGACCAGAAAGCTGCGCTGGCAGCGGACAAACACCAGCTCTGGCAGACGCTGCTCCAGGCGGTAAAGGGGTTCCCGGGAGGTAATACTCTGGTGGGAGGTGTGGAGCATACATCCCCGGCGGGTTCCCTCCACCCAGATCAGGTTCTGATAGGGAATACCCATGCGCACCCGGTCGCTTAAAATCTCCAGACGCAGCAGGTTGGCAAACCAGAGCTGCGTGCACCGGAGCATGGCGTTCCACAGCTTGTCCATGGAGATAGGCTTGGTGAGAAACCCTGTGGGGTGAAAAGTATAGCTGTCAATGGCCCGCTGCGGGTCCCAGGAGCAGAGAAACAGGGCGCAGTCCTGGTCCCCGGGGACGTCGGGGGGCGGGGTGGAGCTGTCCAGATCCCAAAAGACAATGACCGGGGGCGCAGGCAAACTCTGCGGCCTGCTGCTTACAATCTCCATGGAGACACAGGAGAGCTCCATCCATGTACGAAGTTTGGCACACAGCGCCTCCCGCTCCTCCTGATCCTGAAAATGGACCAAAATCGACATGGATGCTCCCCCTTTCCCTGTTGTTCCCAAATGCCCCCACTGCCCGCTCTTTTTCCGCTCCGCCGGACGATGACAGCACCTACATTTTGTTTATATTGTTATTATATCAGAACAAATACCCCCGTTTCTATCACCCATTTTGCCCCCTAAAATGGGGGATGCCCGCGGAAGATCCGCGGGCATCTTTTCTATCGAAGCATATATTGTTTCAGCTCTTTCCGGTTCTCTACCTGAAGCTTTTTCATGGCGTCAGAGATGTGATTTTTCACCGTATTTGCCGATATATTTAAATATTCTGCGATCTCTTGGTTGGTCCATCCCCGGGCGGCCAGCATGGCCATGGCAAACTCTGTGGTGGTCAGATCATCCGCAACATCATGGCCGGTAATGGGGTTATGAACTCTGCGCCAGCCGGAAGAGAAGCGGTAAGTGATGTCAATAATTCGCTTGAACGCATCCGGCCAGCCTGGCTTAATGACGGCCTCCAGCATCCCGCCTAGAAGCCCGTGGTGCTCCCCAAACGCCTCGATGAGATCGTCGGGACGGGCCATCGCCCACGCCTCCAAAAGGTGGGCCTGGGCCCGGTCTGTCTGCTTCATGCTCATATAATCCATCACCGCCACCAGATGCAGATAGATGGCTGAAATGGGGTATGCGTCCGCCCCCATGGCCAGGGTTGCCTCCACCATTCCGGCGCTGCGGCCGTACTCCCCCTTCAGGTAGAGATAATGGGCCTGCACATACAGGGCAAAGGCCCGCAGCCCGCTGGGCAGCAGGGGCAGAAACTCCTTGGTCGGCGGCAGCTCCTCCGGCAGGGGAAGATGGAGCAGCACTGCGGAAGCAAAGGCCACAAAGGCTTCCATGGCGCGCATATAGGGCGCGCTTTCCTTGCCGGAAGCCAAGGTCCGTTTGATTTCCTCCAGCACATATCGGGCCCGGTCGATCCGTCCCATGGTCAGACAGGCATAGGCATTGATGAAACAGGCAGACAGCCGGTATGCCCCGTCCGTGCAGGTCAGGTACTGCTCCGACTCCTGCATGGCTTTTTCCGCCTGTCCGCTGAAATAGTGGTACTCTGCCCAGGCGATGTCCTTGCGGCAGCCATCCGCCATGGCTTCAATGGTCTCCCGGCAGCTCCCTGGGGAAAAGGGCGTATTCATCAGAGGCATGAGGTTGATTCCAGCAATGGCATCCGCGTCAGCCTCAGGCTGTTTCGCCCGCTTGCGCCTGGCCTTGCGTGGATCTTCCGGCTTTTCTGCATCCGCAGGAATTGCCCAGGATCCGCTGAACTTCTGTGCGCCCTCAACGCGGCCGTCGATACACAGCTGCTGAACCAAGCGCGGCGAGACCTGCCACTTCTCCGCCGCTTCCCGAACGGTTATGTAATCCATAGGCACCTCCTAAATAATGGGTTTCCGGTCTTATTATAGAAGATTTCGGGGGGCATGGTCAAGGCATGTGCCCCCCATGAAAGCATTGAAAAACAAAGAAAAAGCAGGACTGCTGCACGTCATCCGTTTGTACATTCTCCACCGGCTTTTTTCTTAATTGTAAACCTTTTTCTTTTTTAAGTTGACAATTAAGGCTGACCCGTGGTATCATCCCTCTCAGCCGGGGCGGCGTTTTCAGATGCCCCCTGCGCCGTCTCCCTATGTTTTGAGAAGGAAGGTTATCATGAAACAGACAAAATCTCTCGTCCTGTGCGCCCTGTTTGTGGCGCTGATCTCCGTGGGTGCCTTTTTAAAGGTGCCGGTGCCCCTGGTACCGTTCACTCTGCAATTCCTCTTCACTATGCTGGCTGGGCTGCTGCTGGGCCCCCGGCTGGGCTGCGGAGCGGTGTGCGCCTATCTCGCGCTGGGCCTGGCCGGACTGCCCCTCTTTGCCCAGGGCGGCGGCCCCAGCTACCTCTTCCAACCCAGCTTCGGCTACCTCATTGGCTTTGCCGCCGGGGCCTATCTCACCGGAGCCATCGCCAACCAGGTGGAGTCTCCCAGCTACCGCCGGCTGCTGGCCGCCAACTTTGCCGGGCTCGCCGTGGTGTACCTGTTCGGCATGGTCTACTACCAACTGATGAGCACCTTCTATCTGGGCAACCCCATTGGCCTGTGGCCCCTGTTTCTCTACTGCTTCCTGCTGGCAGTGCCCGGCGACATTCTGCTGTGTATCCTGGGGGCCGCGCTTGGCAAACGGCTCATCCCCCTGGTCCGCTTCAGCCATTAAGACGGGGAGGTGCAAGGATGCGTCACGCACTGTTTCTTGCCGGGACCGGCACCGACGTGGGCAAAACCTACGTGGCCGGTCTGATCCTGAAAAAGCTGCGGGAGAGCGGTCTGTCCGCTGGCTACTACAAAGCGGCCATGAGCGGCAACCGCTGCCGGGAGGACGGCACGCTGATCCCGGGGGACGCCGTGGAGGTCCGGGAGATCTCCGGCATCGACCAGCCTCTCTCGGAAATGTGCCCCTATGTGTACGAGCACGCCGTCTCCCCCCACCTGGCCGCCCGGCTGGAGGGCAACCCGGTGGAGCTGGGCCGGGTGCTGGAGGGGTTCCGAGCGGTCTGCCGCAAGTACGACTACGTCACCATGGAGGGCTCCGGCGGGATCCTCTGCCCCCTGCGTCTGGATGGGGAGACACTGCTCCTCCCCCAGGTCATCCAGGCCTGCTCCCTTGGCTGCCTGCTGGTAGCCGACGCGGAGTTGGGCTCCATCAACCGGGTGGCTCTGACCGCCTTCTATCTGGAGAAGCAGGGAATCCCCCTCAAGGGCATCCTGTTTAACCGCTTTCTCCCCGGCGACCCCATGCAGGAGGACAATGTGCGGGTGTGCCGTCAGCTCACCGGAGCCAAGGTCATTGCCTGCGTCCGGCCGGGCGACACAAATCTGGACCTGCCTCTGGACGACCTACTTGCCCTCTATGACCCACAGGAGGAAATTTTATGATCTGGTACCCCTATCAACAGCTGAAAACCATGGCCGACCCCTACCTCATCACCGACGCTCAGGGGGTCTACCTCCACACCCCGGACCGGAAGCTCATCGACTCCGTGTCCTCCTGGTGGAGTGTGATCCATGGCTACAAGCACCCGGAACTCAACCGGGCCATCATTCAGCAGGTGGAGAAGTTCTCCCATGTGATGCTGGGCGGCCTCACCCACGAACCCGCCCTCCAGCTGGCAGAAAAGCTGCGGCAGTTTCTCCCCGGCGACCTGGACCACCCCTTCTTCTCTGACTCCGGCAGCGTGGCAGTGGAGGTGGCCCTGAAAATGGCCCTGCAATACTACATGAACCGGGGCGAGTCCCAGCGCACTCTGGTACTGGCCCTGGAGCATGCCTACCATGGGGATACCTTCAAAACCATGGAGGTGGGGGATGACGAGGACTACCACTTTGTTCTCCAGGCCTACGGCCCCAGCCCCCACGTGGTCCATATCCCTACCACCATCCCCGCCCTGGAGGAGGCCTTCCGCCAATACCACCCACGGCTCAACTGCCTGCTGGTGGAGCCCCTGCTCCAGGGAGCCGGGGGAATGCGGATGTACGATATTGCCTTTCTCCAGCGGGCCCGGGAGCTGTGCGATGAGTATGACGTGCTGCTGATTTTTGACGAGGTGGCCACCGGCTTTGGCCGCACCGGCCACCGCTTTGTGGCCGACCTGGTGCTGCCCGACATTCTGGTGCTGGGCAAGGCCCTCACCGGGGGCTACATCGGCCACGCCGCCACGGTGGCCAACCAGAAGGTCTTTGACGGCTTTTATGACAACTGCCCCCAGCACGCCCTGATGCACGGCCCCACCTTTATGGGCAACGCCCTGGCCTGCTGCGCGGCCCTCAAGTCCATCGAGCTGTTTGAGACCCAGGACTACATGGCCAAAATCCGCCGCATCGAGGCCATCACCCGCCGGGAGATGGCGGGCTTCTCCCACCCCCTGGTGAAGGAGGTGCGAATCCTGGGGGGCTGTGTCTGCGTGGAGGTCTGCGACGCCCGCTCCCTGGCGGGCTACCAGCAGTTTGCCTATGAGCGGGGGGTGTTCAGCCGCCCCTTCCTCAACTGCCTGTATGCCATGGTCCCCTATATCATCACAGAAGAGGAGCTGGTGACCGTCCTCACCACCATGAAGGACTGGTTTTCCCAGCGATAACGAACACAGGCGGCCGCCCAAATGCCCGGGCGGCCGCCTGTTCCACGTTCTCTATGGCCGGCCTTATCTGCATACCAGTTGTCTTCCAGACCCCATTTATGAAGATGCATGTTAAGAATCTTTAAGATTCCTTACTGCAAATGGTTAAGCCCCGCCTGCTATGATAGGACTCACAGCACAGGAAAGGTGCTGCCAAATTCCAACTGGGCAGGTGATTCCCATTCGTAACGTTCTTCAATATCTGGAGCGGGCGGCCTCGGTCTCTCCGGCGCATACCGCCTGTATCGATGAAATACAAAGCTACACATACCAGCAGGTATGTCACTTCAGCCACACCGTGGGCGCCGCCCTCTCCTGGCGTATCCAGCCCCGGGAGCCGGTGGCCGTCTACATGGAAAAGGGCGGCCCCGCCCTGTGTTCCTTCTTCGGCATCGTATATGCCGGGGGCTTTTACTCCTACTTCAACCCCGAGCTGCCCGCCTCCCGGCTGCAGCAGATCCAGGGTGTCCTCCAGGCCCGGTATGTGATTACCGACCGGGAGCACCGGGAGGCTATCCAGGAGGTATTTCCTCCGGAGGCCATTTTGATGGTGGAGGACCTGATGGCCGCTGACGCCGACCAGTCCCGTCTGGCCGCCATCCGGGCGGCCATGATCGACACCGATCCCCTCTACATCAACTTCACCTCCGGCTCCACCGGCGTGCCCAAGGGGGTGCTGGTGAGCCACCGCTCGGTGCTGGACTTTATCGACGTGTTTACTGATACCTTCTCCTTCACCCAGGCCGACCGCATCGGCAACCAGGCTCCCCTGGACTTTGACGTGTCGGTGAAGGACATCTACGGGGCGCTGAAGCTCCAGGCCACCCTGGTGCTCATCCCCCGGCGGCTGTTCTCCCGGCCCAAGGAGCTGCTGGACTTTCTCTGTGAGCACCAGGTCACCACCCTCATCTGGGCCGTGTCCGCCCTATGCCTCATCAGCACCTTCCACGGTTTGGACTACCGCACCCCCGACACGGTGCGCAACGTGCTCTTCAGCGGCGAGGTCATGCCCCTCAAACACCTGAAAACCTGGATGGAGCATCTCCCCCGGGCCCAGTTTGTCAACCTCTACGGTCCCACCGAAATTACCTGCAACTGCACCTACCACATCCTGGACCGGACCCGGGACTACACCGCCGGTATCCCCATCGGCCGCCCCTTCCCCAACGAGGAGGTCTTCCTCCTGGACGAGAACGACCGGGAGGTCCGGGAGGCGGAGGCAATCGGCGAGCTGTGCGTGCGGGGCACCGCCCTGGCCCTGGGCTACTACCGGGCTCCCCAGCAGACCGCCGCCGCCTTTGTCCCCGATCCCCGCAACCCCGCCTACCCCGAGCTCATCTACCGCACCGGCGATCTGGGCCGGTACAATGCCGACGGGGAGCTGGTATACAGCGGCCGGAAAGACTTCCAGATCAAGCACCTGGGCCACCGGGTGGAGCTGGAGGAAATCGAGCGGGCGGTGTCCGCTCTTCCCGGTGTGGAGCGCTGCTGCTGCGTCTACCAGGAGGAGAAGCAGAAAATTTACGGCTTCTACATGGGCGACATCGAGACGTCTCAGCTGCGCCGCCAGCTCAAGGAGCAGCTGCCCTACTTCATGGTGCCCGGCGTCCTCACCCAGGTGGACCAGTTCCCCCTCACCAAGAATGGAAAAATCGACCGCAAAGAGCTTTTGAAAGGAGGTAAAACTTATGTCTGATTCTTCCCTTGCCCCGCTTCTGGAGCGCTTTCCTACCCCGTTTTACCTCTTTGATGTGGAGACCCTCCGCCGCCGGGTGGAGCACCTGCGGGCCGTGCTCCCCGCCGACACTGCCCTGTGCTACGCCATGAAGGCCAACCCCTTTCTCACCCGGGAGCTGAGCGGCATGGTGGAGCGGCTGGAGATCTGCTCTCCCGGGGAATATGCCATCTGCCGCCAGCTGGAGCTGCCCCCCAGCCAGTTTGTCATCTCCGGGGTGTATAAGGACCCCCATTGGGTGGACGAGCTGGTGCGCCAGCCGGACTCGGAGCAGATGATCTGCACCGTAGAGTCCATGACCCAGTTCCGCCTGCTCCGTGAGACCGCCCAGCGCTACGGGCGGCGGCTGTCCCTGCTGCTGCGTCTCACCAGCGGCAGCCAATTCGGCCTGGAGCGGCAGGAGATTGAGGAGATCCTCACTCAGCCCCACCCCTTGCTGGAGATCCGGGGCATTCAGTACTTCTCCGGCACCCAGAAGACCTCGATGAAGCGTCTGGCCCGGGAGCTGCGGATGCTGGAGGAATTTCTCTCCTCCCTCCAGACCCAGCACGGCATTCAACTCCAGGAGCTGGAGCTGGGCCCGGGCTTCCCCGTGTCCTACTTTGCCGACGACGCCCAGCAGGACGAGGATGTGCTGGTGCAGGCCGGGGAGCTGCTGGGTCAGCTGAACTTTGGCGGCAAGCTCACTCTGGAGCTAGGCCGCAGCATCGCCGCCAGCTGCGGAAAGTACGTGACCCGGGTGGTGGACCGAAAGACCAACCAGGGTCAAAACTACGCCATTGTGGACGGTGGTATCCACCACCTGGTCTACTTCGGTCAGAGCATGGCCATGCGCCGCCCCCAGGTCTCCCTCTTCCCGCCCCGCCCCGAAGCGGAGCCTCAGAACTGGAACATCTGCGGTGCCCTGTGCACCGTCAACGATATTTTAGTCAAGCAGCTGCCCCTCTCCAACCTGGAGATTGGGGACGTGCTGGTCTTTGAAAACACCGGCGCCTACTGCATGACCGAGGGCATTGGCCTCTTCCTCAGCCGGAGCCTGCCCCAGATCCTCCTGCGCCGCCCCAGCGGCCAGGTCACCTCCCTGCGGGATCCCTTCCCCACCCGGATTTTGAATACTCCAAACTATTAAGAAAGTGAGCGATTACCATGGAAGAACTGCTGACCATTTTGAACGACATCCAGCCCGATGTGGACTACCTCCACTGCGAGGAGCTCATCGACGGCCACTACCTGGACTCCCTGGACATCCTCTCCCTGGTCTCCGAGATTGAGGACGCCTTTGACATCACCGTCCCCACCGTGGAGATCATCCCCGACAACTTCAACTCCGCCCAGCGTCTGTGGGAGATGATCCAGCGCCTGCGCGAGGAAGGCTGACATGTTCTCCTTTTCCTCCTACTTCTCGGCGGGGTATCTGGCCATCTGCCTGCCGGCCTGCGTCCTGTTTTACGCCCTGGCTGGGCAGCGGGGCCGGCGGGTAGTGCTCCTGCTGTTTAGTTACCTGTGCTTTTGGGCGGTCAGCGGAAAACTGATCGCCTATTTGCTCCTGTCCACCCTGTCCATTCACCACTTCGGTCTGTGGCTCTCCGATGCACAGGAGCGCGCCAAGGCGGAGCTGGCCGCCGCACCCAAAGAGGAACGGAAAGCCCTGCGGGCCAGGGCCCAGACGCAGCAGCGCTGGATTCTGGCCCTGGGACTGTCCATTCAGTTCGGCATTCTGCTGGTGTTAAAATACAGCCCCTTTGCCGTCTCCAACCTGAACAGCCTTCTCTCCCTGCTGGGCCTGTCCTACTCCCTGCGGGTGCCCCACTTCCTGCTGCCCATCGGCATCTCCTTTTACACCATGCAGGCGGCCTCCTATCTCTTTGACGTGTACCGCCAAAAGTTCCCTGCCGACCGCAACCTATTCCGTCTGGCCCTCTTTTTGGGCTTCTTCCCCCAGGTGATGGAGGGCCCCATCTGCCGCTATGAGCAGACCGCCCGCCAGCTGTGGGAGGCCCCGCCCCTGCGCTACGCCAATTTCATGCTGGGCCTGCAGCGGATGAGCTACGGCCTGATGAAGAAGATAATTATTGCCGACCGGCTCAACCTCTTCATCAAAAACGTGTTCAGCCACTACGAAAACTACGACGGGCTGGCCATCGCCGTGGCCGCCGTCTGCTATACCATCCAGCTCTACATGGACTTCTCCGGCACCATGGACCTGGCGGTGGGCGCCGGGCAGATCTTCGGCTTTCAGATTCCGGAAAACTTCCAGCGCCCCTTCTTCTCCCGCACCATTCCGGAGTTCTGGCAGCGCTGGCACATCACCCTGGGCACCTGGTTCAAGGACTACATCTTCTATCCCATGTCTATGTCCAAGCCCCTGAAAAAGCTCACCTCCAAGGCCAGAAAGCACCTGGGCCGCCACTACGGCCCCCTGGTGGCAGGTACCATCGCCCTGTTCTGTGTATGGGTATGCAACGGCCTGTGGCACGGGGCAGCCTGGAGCTACCTCTTCTTCGGCATGTACCACTTCGCCCTCATTCTTCTGGGCAACCTCACCCAGCCTGTCACCGACAAACTCACCGGGGCTCTGCACATCTCCCGCACCAGCCTGCCTTACCGCTGCTTCCAGATTGTCCGCACCGGCATTCTGGTGTGCATCGGTGAGCTGTTCTTCCGTGCCAACGGCCTGCGGGCCGGGCTCGCCATGTTCAAGCAAATGGTGACCGCCTCCACCCTGGAGCCCCTGCGCAGCGGAAGCATCTTCCAGATGGGCATGGCTCGAAAGGACTTCTTCATCGTAGCCCTTCTGCTGGGCGTGATTTTTGTCATCGGTATCCTCCAGGAGCGGGGCATCCATCTGGGGACCCGCGTGGCCCAGGCCCCCATTCCGGTGCGTTTTGTCCTTTACTACGGGGTGATACTCTCTCTCATCATCTTCGGAGCCTACGGCGCGGGCTATGTCCCGGTAGACCCCATCTATGCGGGATTCTAACCCCCAAGGAGGCGTTTCATGACTTACTGTAAACGGATCATCGCCTGGCTGGTCTTTCTGGCGGGACTGCTGGGGCTTTTGGTGATTGCTTCTCGTATTTTTATCCCAAAAAACAACGATTCTTTATCAGGCATGGAGCAGGAGCGGGCCAACGGCATCCTGGCCGAGGCCCCTAACTCCATCGACATCCTGGTGCTGGGGGACAGTGAAGCCTATACCTCCTTCTCTCCCCTGCTGCTGTGGAAGGACACCGGCTACACCAGCTACACCTGCGGCACCAACAGCCAGCGCCTGCCTTACACCAAGACCATGCTGGAACGGGCTCTGGAAAACCAGCGTCCCAAGCTGGTCATTTTGGAGACCTTGGCCATCTACCGGCCCATCAAGCTGGACTCTATGGCCTCTGATGAGGTGGCCAAATACCTGCCCATTGTCCGCTACCACGACCGGTGGAAAAATCTCCACTGGAACGACTTTACCACCGCTCCCGTCACAGCCACCGAACAGGCCCCCTACAAGGGCCACACCCACAACGAGACGGTGGACCCCTGTCTGAATGTGGACTACATGGCGCCCACCCAGGAACCGGCAGCCACCATCCCCCTGGTCAACCAGTACTATGTCAAGGCCATCCAGGAGCTGTGTGAGGACTACGGGGCCCAGTTTATGCTGCTGAGCACCCCCAGTCCGGTAAACTGGAACTACGCCCGCCACGCCGGCATTGAGGCCTTTGCCCAGGAGCTGGGCTGCGACTACCTGGATCTCAATCTGGAGGACGTGAAGATCGACTGGACCCAAGACACCTTTGACAAGGGCGACCACCTCAACCACTTCGGCGCAGTGAAGGTGACCAAGTTTTTGTCCAACTACCTTCAAGGCAAGGATGGGCTCACCGACCACCGTTCCGACCCGGCCTATGGCGACTGGAACGAAAAGTTGAAGGCGTATGAAAATTTGATTTCTCAGTGAGATGCTCTGCTGTTTCTCTTCCTCCTTTCTATACAAAACGTCCCCGTTCTCCCAAACTTTTAGGAAAACGGGGACGTTTTTGTCTTTTTATTGGGGTGCAAGTCCGTAGAGGATGGAGTACTTCTCATCCAGGTACTTCAGGAAGGGGCGGGCGTCCAGAGAGCTGCCGGTGATACGCTTTACCAGCTCTCCGGCGGTCAGGCAGCAGCCGTGGCTCCAGATATTCTCCCGCATCCAGTCGTTGAGAGGAGCAAATCTGCCCTGGCGGATATCCTCCTGCCAGTCAGGCTTATCCCGCTCCAGAGCCTGGAGAATCTGGCCGTCGTAGATGTTGCCCAGGGCGTAGCTCTGGAAGTAGCCGATGTAGTCTCCGGCCCAGTGCATGTCCTGAAGGACCCCCTGGGTGTCGTCGGGGGGACACAGCCCCAGGTAGTCCTGATACTTCTGGTTCCAGGCCTGGGCCATGTCCTCGGCCTGGAGCTTTCCCGCAAAGTAGTCCCGCTCCAGCTCAAAACGGAGAATGGCGTGGAGGCTGTAAGTCACCTCGTCGGAGGCAATACGCTTGAGACTGGGCTGCACCCGGTGGAGTCCCAGATAGAAGGTATCTTGGTCCATCCCCGCAAACTGGGGCAGGGCGCTCACCAGCTTGGGGAAGCAGTAGTCCCAGTAGGCCCGGCTGCGGCCCACCATGTTCTCATAGAAGCGGGAGTTGGCCTCGTGGAACCCTCCCTCAATGCCGCCCCACAGCCCGGCAGCGATGACCTTCTGGCTGCTGCCGGTGGAGTACATAGCGTGGCCCGCCTCATGGAGGCAGGTGAAGATGAGCTCATGGCTGCCCGAGCGGTAGGTGGACACCCGGGCATCCCGGGGGCCCATGAAGGAGGTGAAGCCGTGGACCACCTGGTCGTTGAAGGTGCCAAGGTCAGACGTAAAGCCCAGCTCCCGGGCCAGGCTCTGGGCGAAGGCGGATACCGCCGCCGGGTCCCCCTGAGGATAGTCCACCCCCTGCGGGGCGCGGCCTCCGGACAGCTTGGCCATGAGAGCCCGTAAACCCTCTTTCAGCACGTCAAACTCCCGGGAGATCTCGTCCACGTTCGCTCCGTCGTCAGTAAGGCCCACCAAGGTGTCAAAGGCGGGGCGGTCGGGGTCGATGGCTTTGGCAATCTGGCCTTTCAGGTCGAAGGCCTGCTTCAGCCAGGGCTGAAAGATCCGGTAGTCCTTGGCCTCCCGGGCCTCTTTCCACTTCTCCATGCACTCCGCCTTGATGAGGCTATACTGCCGCTGTAAATCCTCCGGGGTGCGGGCAGCCACCCGGCGGCGCTGGAGGAAGGTGCGGATCACGCCCCGCTCCACCTCGTCTCCGATCTCGTCCAGGGGCACCTGGGCAAAGTATGCCTCCTCCCGGGCAGCCTGGTCGGTACAGTAGAGGCGGGTTTTCTCCCGGGCCACATAGGCGGCCATCTCCTGGCGGTAGTTCACCCCTTGCAGGGGCAGGGCGGACCACTGATCCAACTCAAACAGGGACTCCACGCTCTTGCAGTAGCGGAACTCCCGGCCAATCTGGGTGATGGTCTCCAGGTGCTGTTGGTAATTCACGAAAATTCCTCCTCAGTACAGCATGGAGCGGCTGGGCACCTCCTGCCCCTCCTTCATCACGAAGGCGCAGTCCAGCAGGGCGGTGTGGTCGCTCAACAGATCCCGGCCCCAGGCGGCCACGTCGGCCAGTTTGCCGGGCTTCAGGGTGCCGATCTGATCGGACAGCCCCAAGATCCGGGCGTTTTCCGCCGTGGCGGCCTTCAGTGCCCGGTAGGGGTCCACCCCATTGCGCAGCCAGGCGGAGTACTCCCGGCCGCACTCATAGTTCTGATAGCCCACCACCAGGTCAGTGCCGTAGCCCAGGCGCAGGTTGCTGTCCAACAGCAGACGGCGGCTCTCCACCAGACGGTCCCGGTAGTGGTACAGCTTGCGCCGGAACTCTGGGGACTTCTGGGCCAGCTTCTCCTCGTCCAGCAGCACGATCTCGTCGTAGGGGCACAGGGTGGGCACCACGTAAATGTCCCGGTCCTCCAGACGGTGGATGGCCTCCCGGTCGGCCAGGGAGGCGTGCTCCACCCCGTCGATGCCCATATCCGCCAGCTTGCCCACCAGCTCGGCGGTGTAGGCGTGGGCGGTAACGGTGGTGTGGAGAGCGTGGGCGGTGTCGATGATGGAGCGCAGCTCGTCGTCAGAGAGCTGGATGTCCTCCGGGGAGTCGTTAGGGGTAAAGAAGCCGCCGGTGGCCATGATCTTAATAAAGTCGGCGCCGATCTTTACCTCGTGGCGCACAGCGTTGCGGAAAAAGTCGGCTCCGGTGCCCATGGTGGGATACTGCCCTTCCAGGAAGTTGGAGAGGACCGGGTTCACCGCAATGCTCTGGGTGGTGTCCCCGTGGCTGCCGGGGGTACACAGGAAGTGGGGGGCCACCACCATGCGGGCGCCCTGGATGTATCCGGCCTCAATGGCCCGCTTCACGTCCAAGGAATAGTCCTGCCGGAACCAACCCACGTGGCGGATGGTGGTAAAGCCGCCGGACAGGGCCTTTCGGGCGCACTCGGCCACCGCCAGGGCCCGCATACCGTCGGAGTAGTAAACCACGTCCTTGCTGATCTCCCGCCAGTCAAAGAAGGAGGCGTGGACATGGGCGTCGATCATGCCGGGGGTGACGGTGAGGGCGCTCAGGTCGATGACCTGACACCCCTGGGGGGCGGCGGTGTGGGGCCCTACTTCCAGAATGGTGCGGTCGCCGATCAGGATCTCCTGGTTGGGCTGGAGGCGGTCCTCCACCCCGTCATACAGCTGTCCGCACAGCAGCTTTTTGTAAGTCATAACATGTCTCCTCTATGCCGCACCCATTACAGGAACACGGAGGCGCCGGGTCCCAGAGGCAGGCCCAGGAACATCCAGGCGATGACGAAAATGGTCCAGATGATGAGGAAGCCGAAGGAGTAGGGGATCATCATGGAGATAACATTGCCCATGCCGAACTTCTTGTCGTACTTGGCAGCCATGCCGATGACCATGGGCAGGTAGGGATAGATGGGGGTAATGGGGTTGGTGCAGGAGTCGGCAATGCGGTAGACCACCTGGGCAAACTCGGGGGTGTAGCCCAGCATCATGAACATGGGCACAAAGATGGGGGCAAAGATGTACCACTTGGCAGTGCCGCTGGTCATGAAGAAGTTGACGAAGGTGGTGACCAACAGGATGGCCAGGATGAGGGGCACGCCGGTCAGGCCGATATGGCTCAGGAAAGAGGCGGCGTTGACCGCAATGACCATGGCCAGGTTGGTGTAGTTGAAGATGGCGATAAACTGGGCGATGACAAAGACCAGCACGATGTAGCCGGTGAGAGAGGTGAGGGAGTCAGCCATCACCTTGGGGATGTCCTCCAGCTTTTTGAAGGTACCCACCGTGAAGCCGTAGACCACACCCACCAGCACAAAGTAAGCCAGCAGGAAGGGGACCAGGCCGGTGATGAAGGGCCCGTTGATGATAGAGCCGTCGTCCCCCCGGAGGATGCCGTTGGAGGGGATGAGGCCGATGAGGATGAGGGCAATAAAGATCACCGAGAAGATACCCGCGTTGCGCAGGCCCTTTTTCTCCAGGTCGGTGGCGTCCCGGGCCTCATCCACCTCGCTGCCGGTAAACTTGCCCAGACGGGGCTCAATGATGCGGTCGTTGACAATGGTACCCACAATGGTCAGCACGAAGCAGGAGGCGATCATGAAGTACCAGTTGTTGGCGGGGGTGGTGGTATAGGAGGGGTCGATCATCTGGGCCGCCTCCTGAGTGACGCCGTAAAGGAGGGCGTCGGTGGCGGTGATCATCAGGTTGGCGGTAAAGCCCGCGTTGGTGGCCGCATAGCCGGCGATGAGGCCCGCCAGAGGGTGCTTGCCGGCGGCATAGAAGGCGGCGGCTGCCAGGGGCGGGATGAAGATAATGGAGGCCTCGGAGGCGATGGAGCCGTTGATGCCAATAAACAGCACCGTGGCGGTGAGGGCCCAGGTGGGTACGCCCAGCACGGCCCGGCGGATGGCGGTGGTGAGCAGGCCGCTGGCCTCGGTGACACCGATGGCCATCTGCATCACCAGCACAATGCCCAGGGCGGCAAAGCCGGAGAAGTTACTCACCAGCGAGCCCAAAATCCACACCATTCCGTCCCGGGTAAGCAGGCTCTGCACCTTTACTACCTCGCCGGTGGTGGGGTTCACCGCGGACACACCCAGGCCGGCCAGAACGGCAGCCAGAATGATCAGGGCCACCACCAGGTACAAAAACAGGATGAAGGGATGGGGCAGGGCGTTGCCTACCCGTTCAATGGTGCCCAGGATTCCGCCCGTTTTCTTTTCCAGGGACTTGTTGTCTGCCATAGTGGATCAGATCCTTTCCTCATGTTCTCCGCTCTTAAATATGACCGCAGTCATATTTTTAATTATTATAGAGGTAACCTTAAGGCCTGTCAAGTAGATGCACCAGCGATTTAATGCGTTAAAATACCCGAAAAAATTCCGGCTGGAACCAATTCCAGCCGGAATTTTTTACATCTTTTCTTCCGTTTTGATAAACAGTCCCTGGGAGAAAACCTCCCAAAACCGCATGGCCTCTCCGGTGAGATCCAGAGCCCCGCTCTGGCAGCACCACTCAAAGAAGGTGGCCCGGATCCCTCTGAGAATCAGCATGGCCAGCTCCTGGGCAGGCAGGGTGCTGCGGCACACACCTGTGCCCTGCCCCTCCTCCAGAAGGCCCACCAGAATCCGAAACAGAGCCCGCTCCTCGTTGAGCTCCCGCACCTCCCGGCCCGCCCCGGACACCTCTTTGGTATACAGCACCCGAATCAGGTCCAGGCCAATGACCTCCTGGGTAAACCGGCAGGAGGCCTGGATCATATGCCCCAGGCGGTGCTCCACGCTCCAGGACGGATCCAGCCCGGCGGCCACCTGGTCGTAGTAGTCATCGTACTGCCGCAGCATCTCCGTAATAATATCCGCCTTGGAGCTGAAGTAGATATAAAACGTGCCCTTGGCAGTCCCCGCTTTCCGGACGATCTCATCCACCGAGACCCGGTCGTAGCCCTTCTCCCGAAACAGCTCCATGGCACAGCGGTAGAGCTGCTGTTTGGTTCGTGTTCCCTTTGTTTCGCCTTTCATGCAGGTGCGTTCCATCCTTCCCTAGCGGCCCTCACTCCTGCCGCCGAAACCTGCCGTCCCCTCCGCCAGGTACGGCCCCACCATGATAGCATGGGACGCACATTTTTTCAACGCGGACCAGTCCAGGCAATTTTGTGCTTATTTTTCTTATATACCCTTGCTTTTTTGTAAAAATTTAGTATAATTTTTCTAATATTTTTACTCCCTCCACAGGCATGTCCACTGCGCAGAGAATGCCGCTGGGAGATTCTGCCCCATTCCAAAGGAGGCTTACACATGCTGCTTGGTGTTGACTACTACCCAGAACAATGGGACCCCGCCCTCATGGAGGCGGACATGGACCGCATCCTGGAGCTGGGATGCAACGGAATCCGCATGGGCGAATTTTCCTGGCACCGGATGGAGCCGGAGGAGGGCCGCTTCGACTTCTCTTATTTTGACGCGGTCATTGCCATGGCCAAAAAGAAGGGGCTTCAAGTCATCTTCGGCACCCCAACCGCCGCCCCACCCGCCTGGCTCATTCACAAACACCCGGATATTCTCTCCCAGTTCCCCGACGGCTCCTCCCGGTCCTTCGGCGGCCGCCATGTGGCCTGTTACAGCAGCCAGCCCTACCGGGAGCACTGCGTCCAAATCATTACCCAGCTGGCTTGGCACTACAAGGACGAGAAGGCCATCGTGGCCTGGCAGATCGACAACGAGTTGGGCCACGAGGGCAGCGACCAGTGCTGGTGTCCCCGGTGCCGGGCCAAATTTCAGAGTTTTCTGCGGGATAAGTTCGGTGGAGACATTCACGCCCTGAACCAGACCTACGGCACCGCCTTCTGGAGCCAGGAGTACAACTCCTTCGAGGAGGTCCCCCTGCCCGTACCCACCATCACCACCCACAACCCCGCCCTGCGCCTGGACTGGGAGCGGTTCTGCAGCGAAAACATCCGCTCCTTTGCCGCCTTCCAGGCCAAGCTGCTCCATGAGATCATCCCCAACGCTGTGGTCATGCACGACTTTCCCGGCGGTGGGCTTGCCAAACATGTGGACTACTCGGCCGTGGCCCGGGAGCTGGACCGGGTGGCGTATAACAACTACCCTGTCTGGGGCGGTCAGAAGAAGCCCCTGCCTCCCAGTGAGATCGCCTTCGGCCTGGATTATATCCGGGGCCTGAAGGGGGAGAACTTTTGGATCACCGAGGCCATCATGGGCGCCCAGGGCCACGACATCACCGGTTTTCTGCCCCGGCCCAATCAAGCCAAGCTGTGGAGCTGGCAGGGCATGGCCCACGGCTGTGAGGGACTGATGTACTTCCGCTATCGGGGCGCCACCAAGGGGGCCGAGCAGTTCTGCTGCGGCATCCTGGACCCGGATAACGTCCCCCGCCGCCGTTTCTTTGAGGCACAGAGCTTTTTCCGGGAAGTCCGGCCCTACGAGCCGGCCCTCACCACCCCCGTCCACAGCGATACGGCCATTCTCTACGACTATGACGCTCTGGCCTCCTTCCGCATCCAACAGCAGAGCATGCTGCTGGACTGCGAAACCGAGATGAAGCGGCTGCACAGCGTCCTCTTCCGGGCCGGTCAGAGTGTGGACGTCATCCCAGCCAGCCGGGACTTCTCCCACTATAAGCTGGTGCTGGTGCCTAACCTGATTATCACCGACCCCGACTTTGCCCAGCGGCTGAAGGCCTATGTGGCCGGTGGGGGCGTGGCGGTGGTGACCTACCGCACGGCGGTGAAGGACCGGGACAACAACCTGGTCTTCGGCAAGACCATCCCGGTGGACCTGGGTGACCTGCTGGGCCTGTACGTGGAGGAGACCGAGAGCGTGCAGGAGTACGACTGCATCCCCCTGTCCGGCGGGAACTGCACCGCCGGGATCTTCCGGGACATGGTGGTGTCCCAGGGCGCTCAGGTCCTGCGGCACTACGACGACCCCTTCTACCGCCAGTACGCCGCCATCACCCGCAGATCCTACGGTCAGGGCACGGCCTATTATCTGGGTACCACCCCGGACCAGGCCACCCTGGACCAAGTCCTCCACCAGGCCATGGCTGAAGCCGGCCTGGAGCGGCTGGAGCTGCCGGAGGGGGTAGAGTCGGTAATCCGGGGCGAGGGAGACAGCCGAGTGCGTATCCTCCTCAACCACAATGAGGTCTCTGTCCGCACCCTGGGGCAGGAGCTGGCCCCCTTCCAGGTTAAAATCCTTCCCCTGGCATAACAAACCAAAAAATGCCAGTGGAGGACGGTCTGGGTGGGCCGGTCCTCAGAGATACCATCTGAGCTGTACTCCAGAACACTGTGATACGATAGTGCTCTCCGGCGGGGCAGGGGAATCATTGCAGCAGTACCTTTTTTACCAGATGGCATAGGTGGTACCTGCAAACTGCTTCAACCTCCTGCAGATTACGATACAACGATTCATATTTCGTCTTTTATGCAGCAAGGAGCTCCGGACATGAATTAGTCCGGAGCTCCTTAAAAATGTGGATGCTTATTTTACTGTTTGTGGTCTTCCGTCATATATTTTCGATAGCTGGGGTCGATATGATAGCGCTTGAGGGACCACTTGTGGAAGATGATCTGCAGGCAGTAGAGAATCACCACGCCCAGCGGCAGCAGCACGAAGGGAGTGACCTGGGTGAAGCCGTATATCAGATACATCACGGCAATCACACCGCCCACAGTCAGGGCGTAGGGCAGCTGGGTGGCAACGTGGTCGATGTGGTCTGCGCCGGAGAAGATGGAGGCCATGACAGTGGTGTCGGACACAGGAGAGGCATGGTCGCCCAGGATGGCGCCGGAGAGGACCGCGCCGCACATGCCGGCAGCAAAGTTCACGTCACCGGTGATGGAGTAGCCAAGCTGAATGGCCAGCGGGGTCATGATGGCCATAGTGCCCCAGGAGGTGCCGGTGGCAAAGGCGATGATGATGGAGCAGACCAGAACCAGAACGGGGAGCAGGCCCACGGGCACGCTGCTGCCGACGGTGGCGGCTACAAAGTCGCCCAGGCCCATGCTCTTGGTCACCGAAGCCAGAGACCAAGCCATGACCAGGATCGCGCCGGTGAGGGACATCAGCTTAAAGCCGTCCACGATGGTGCTCATGGTGTCTTCGAAGGTGAGGATCTTGGAGAACAGCGCCACGGCGATGCCGGTCACTGCCATGCCGAAGGAGCCCCAATACAGAGCCAGCTGAGCGTCGCAGGCGTCCAGGATGGACATGAAGTCTGTACCCGCCCGGTCGGGGTTGGTCATGCCGGTGTAGATGATTCCGAAGATGATGATGGCAAAGGTGACCACGATGGGCAGCACGAAGGAGCGAATCATAGGCTTGGTGCGCTTGGGCTCGCCCAGCTCATGGCCTACATTCAGCATGGGGTGGGCGTCGGGCTTGGTAAACTGGCCGGTGGTGAGGGCTCGGACCTCCGCCTTGAGCATGGGGCCGTAGTCCCGGCCGGTATACATGAGCATACCCACAAAGAGTAAGGTAAAGATGGAGTACATGTTGAAGGGCAGGCTCTTGATGTAAGCCCCCATGGGGGTGATGCTGTCAATGCCGGCGGCATCCAGGCCCTGGCCGATCATGCCGATCTGGTAAGCGATCCAGTCGGAGATGAAGAAAGCGGCAGCAGGAGCAGCGGTGGAGTCCAGCACGTAGGAGAACTTTTCGGAAGAAATCTTGTAATCTTTGCAGATATCACGGAACACATTGCCGTCCACAGCGGCTACCAGACAGTCGTTGACCGAGCACAGCATGCCCAGACCCCAGGTTCCCAGACAGACCGAGCGTCTCTTTTTAAATCTACGCTTGGCGGCCTCAGCCAGAGCCAGGCTGCCGCCCAGTCTCCAGATAAAGGAAATTCCAACGCCCATAAACAGGGTGAAGAGGAGCAGGATCACATTGTCTGCCATGTTGGTGGCAATCTGCTCCAGGGCCAGGGCGACGCCGGCAAATGGGTT
Organism: uncultured Oscillospiraceae bacterium; assembly: GCA_902497145.1. Classification (GTDB taxonomy): domain Bacteria; phylum Bacillota; class Clostridia; order Oscillospirales; family Oscillospiraceae; genus Lawsonibacter. The sequence goes on along the minus strand of CABVDR010000010.1, from coordinate 15,220 downwards.
CCAGTTGCTCATGATCAGTGTACCAGCAAACAGGCCGGCAAACATAGAGAGCAGCACCTGCTTTGTGGCAAAACACAGAAGAATAGCCACAAGAGGTGGGATCAATGCCAGGATGCCATAGTTGGTGTCCATACGAGTTCCTCCTTTTTTGAAATTCCATGCCTAAAAAAACAGCAAATTTTGTGCCAATTCTTTTATCAGGTGGAGACGAGAAAAAAGAGGAACCCGGTTTTTTGTGTGAAATAGTCTAAAAAAACACTGCGTCCGTTCCCCCGGTGGGGCGGAACGGACGCAAGAAAATAAAAATGAGATAGTTCAACTTTGCACCAAACGAAACAAAAAACAACTATGCTGAATTGGCATTTTTGCCATGTCGAATTGCCATACCACCCCATGTCATGACAACTCGTGACAATAAATCAGTTTTTTCCGCTCAGCTGATACTGATCCAGCTTGCGGTACAACGTCCGCAGGCTAATCCCCATCTGTTTGGCGATCATCTTCTTGCCCTCCAGCGTGTAGCCGTACTTGGTCAGCAGGGCTTTAATCTGATCCTCCTCCCGGGGTGGGGCCGGAGCCTTACAGGGGAGCTCCTGGGGAGGGCAAGTGAGATACTCTGGCAAGGAGTCGGGGGTGAGCTCCTCCTTCTCACACAGATTGGCGCTGTATTCAATGGCGTTTTGCAGTTCGCGCACATTGCCCGGCCAGGGATATTCCATCAGCAGCTGCTCAGCCTGGGGAGAGAAAGTCTGCAGGGGAGTTTCCATGCGCTGCTTGAGCCGCTGCAGATAGTGCTTGGCGATGGGCAGGATGTCGCCCTTCCGCTCCCGCAGGGGCGGGATGGTCAGGTTGATGACGCTGATGCGGTAATAGAGGTCCTCCCGGAACTTGCCCTCCTGGATCAGTTCCTTTAAATTCCGGTTGGTGGCCGCCACCACACGGATGTCCAGATGGATCTTCTCGGTGGAGCCTACCCGTTCCAGCTCGTACTCCTGCAAAACCCGCAGCAGCTTGGGCTGGACAGACAAGGGCATCTCCCCCAGCTCATCCAGAAAGAGGGTGCCTCCCTGGGCCATTTCGATCTTGCCCACCTTTCCGCCCTTCTTAGCCCCGGTGAAGGAGCCCTCCTCATAGCCGAACAGCTCGCTCTCAAACAGGTTTTCCGGGATGCTGGAGCAGTTGATGGCAACAAAGGGGTAGCGGCTGCGGTTGCTCTGGTTGTGCAGCGCCCGGGCAACCAGCTCTTTTCCGGTTCCCGTCTCTCCGGCGATGAGTACCGGGGTGGGGCTGTTGGCCAGCTTAGACACCATGCGGTGGATGGACTGGATGGCATCGCTGTCCCCCACGATGCCGCCTGGTGCACTGGTCTCCTTGGGAAATATCTCGTCAGAAAAGCGCAGCAGCACGGCGGAGATGTGATCGTCCACCCGCACGGCCCGGGTGGTAAGCTTGGCGATCCCGTCCCCCACCGGCACCCGGCATTCAAACAGGTCGCTGCCCCGCAACAGCCGACGCACCGTCTCCTCAGGCAAGATCTGCCACAGAGAGGCGGTGGTTGCTCCACAGGACTGAATGAGCTGGGCCGCCCGCTGGTTATACCGCAGGATGACCCCGTGGGGGTCGGCCAGCACCATGGGCTGGCTGTTCACATCCAGGGCGCTTTGCAGCAGCTGCTCCTGGCTGGCGCTGCCCTGGTCTCCGGCGGCGGTCTTCAGATGATCGCTGATCAAAGTGCCCAGCTCGGTGACCGCATCCAAATATAAGGGAGTGTTCTCCTGGATGCGCTTTTGTCCCTCCTTTGTAAAGGAGGTCAGCGCCGCCACCCCCACCACCTGGGTGTCCACCCGGATACAGCACAGAATCTCAATGGTGGCCGGGCAATGGTTTTTAAAGCGGCAGCCAATGCAGGAGGGCATCTCGCCGGGGGTGTTGACCAGCACGCTGCCGCTGTTCATGACCTCTTGTATGGAAGGACTGTGGACAGTGCGCCCCTTTTTCTTCAGATAAGTGGGCGTGCAGAAAAACAGCTGATCCCGGTCAAAAATGGCAATCTCTAAACGCAAAGAGTTGGCAATCGCCAGGGACAGACGTTCAATGGATGGGCGGATGGCTTCCAGCTGATACATGCAGATCCCCTCCTTTATCCCCTGATACCGTTGCAAAATCCGTTAAAACAGAGCAAAATAGAAATGCAGAGGCTGTTTTTGACATTATAGCACGCTTCCTGACGAGTTGCCAACCTTGATTTTTGCGTGACAATGTTTGCCAAATGGCAAATAATTTCTCCTGACTTTGACAACTTTTTATCAAGCCGCAGCGGCGGCTGCCGGGAGAGGGAGCGAGGCGGCCAGCAGTTTTTCTCCCAAGAAGTGTCGGGAAGAGTAAAAAACCGGCCATTCCATCATTTTTTCTGAGCCATAAAATTTTTCTGTTTTAAAATTTCTTATTTGGCACGCCGTTTGCTTATACATAAGGCATCCAAAGAAAATCCTGCCTGACAGGGCAACGACATGCCATCATTGCAGAAGGAGGAGACATATTATGCTGCAGAAGAAGGATCCCTTGAATCTTACCGGAAAGGTCGCTGTGGTGACCGGCGGAAGCTCCGGAATCGGACTGGGCGTTGTGGAACTGCTGTCCGCGTACGGCGCTAAGGTGGCTATGGTAGATATCAGCCCCAAGGGGGCGGATAAGGCCAAGGAGCTCCAGGATGCCGGCCGTGAGGTAGAATTCTTCCAATGTGACGTTACGAGTGAGGCCAGCGTCATGGCGGCCGTGAAGGCCATTGTGGACCGCTGGGGCAAGATCGATATCCTTCATAATAACGCCGGCGTTACCGTGCGCAAGACCATGCCCGACCTGACAGAGAAGGAGTGGGACTTTGTGCTGGACGTAGGTCTGAAGGGCCTGTTCCTGTTCTCCAAGCACGTCATCCCCGTTATGGAGGCCAACGGCGGCGGCAGCATCATCAATACCGGCTCCGGCTGGGGTCTCAAGGGCGGCGACCAGGCCGCGGCCTACTGCGCGGTGAAGGGCGGCATTGTCAACGTCACCCGGGCCATGGCCATTGACCACGGTCCCAAGAACATCCGTGTCAACAGTGTCAACCCCGGCGACACGGACACCGCTATGCTGCGGGATGAGGGCCGTCAGACCGGCGCGGTCACTGCCGGCGACGGACACATGGACGCCTACCTGGCCGACTGCGGCTCCAGCCGTCCCCTGGCCCGCATCGGACAGCCTGAGGATATTGCCAACGCGGTTCTGTTTTTGGCCTCTGATCTGGCCAGCTGGATCACCGGCGCGGCGCTGGTGGTGGACGGCGGCGGTATCGCCTGATCTTCCCGATAACGTTTGCAAGGAGGAATGGACTTTATGAACGGCTTTGAACGCCATCCCTATATTCCCAACTCGGTACCTGAGGTGCAGCAGGAGATGCTCCACGAGCTGGGTATGTCCTCTCTGGAGGAACTGCACAAGAATGTGCCCGAGCTGCTGAAGCTGAAAAAGGAAATGGATCTGCCCCCCGCATTTGAATCCGAATACGCGCTGCGCCGCCATGTGGAGGGCCTGCTGGGCAAGGATACCAGCTGTAAGAAGAATCTGAACTTCCTGGGCGCGGGCTGCTGGCAGCACTATGTGCCCGCCATCTGCGACGAGATCAACGGCAAGGGCGAGTTTTTGACCGCCTACGGCGGCGAGCCCTACAACGACGAGGGACGCTTCCAGGCGCTGTTTGAGTATGAGAGCATGGTGGCCGAGCTGGTGGACATGGACGTGGTCAACGTCCCCACCATGGACTGGGCCCAGGCCGCCGCCACCACCGTGCGCATGGCCCAGCGCATCACCGGCCGCAGCGTGGTGCTGGTGCCGGAGTACATGGACCCGGACAAGCTCCAAGCGATGAAAAACTACGGTGAGAGCTGCATCACCTTCCAGCCCGTCGCCGCCACCTCCCAGGGCACCATGGACCTGGAGGACCTGAAGGCCAAGCTCAATGACCAGGTCATCGGCGTCTACTTTGAGAACCCCGGCTACCTGGGCGTCATCGAGCCCAACGGCCAGCAGATCTCCGATCTGGTTCACGCCGCCGGCGGTCTGAGCCTGGTGGGCGTGGATCCCATCTCCCTGGGCGTGCTGGCCGCCCCCCCCTCCTACGGCGCGGACATCGTCTGCGGCGACCTGCAGCCGCTGGGCATCCACATGAACTATGGCGGCGGCCAGTCCGGCTTTATGGCCACCCGGGACGAGGAGAAGTTCGTCATGGAGTTCCCCTCCCGCCTGTTCGGCCTGGCCCCCACCTCCCAGCCAGGCGAGTACGGCTTCGGTGACGTGGCCTATGACCGCACCTCCTTCGGCCACCTGCGTGAGCGGGGCAAGGAGTACGTGGGCACCCAGTCCGCCCTGTGGGGCATTACCGCCGGCGTCTATCTGGCCACCATGGGTCCTCAGGGCATGAAGGACGTGGGTCAGACCATTCTGCAAAATTCCCATTACGCTGCCAAGAAGCTCAGCAGCATTCCCGGTGTCAAGGCCAACGCCCTGGGCGGCGCCTTCTTCAAGGAGTTTGTGGTGGACTTCACCCAGACCGGCAAGACGGTGGCCCAGATCAACGAGGCCCTGCGGGATCAGGGTATCTTCGGCGGCAAGGATCTGTCCAAGCAGTTCCCCGCCCTGGGGCAGTCCGCCCTCTACTGTGTAACTGAAATTCACACCAAAGAGGATCTGGACGAGCTGACCTCCGCGCTGGCGGAGATCCTGTGAGAGAGGAGTGGTGAAGTATGAAACGAATCGACCGCTCGGAGAAGGTCCGCGTGGGCTTCCACCAGGCAAAGTGGGACGAGCCCATTATCTATGAGCTGAGCACCCCCGGTGAGCGGGGCATCCTGGTCCCCAAGGCCAGCGCTCAGGTAGCCCAGGAGGTAGGCGACGGTTTCTCCTCCATCCCCGCTGGCATGGCCCGGAGCACTCCGGTCAATCTGCCCGAGATGGCCCAGAACCGGGTACTGCGCCACTACGCCCGTCTGGCCCAGCAGACCCTGGGTGCCGATGTGAATATTGAGATCGGCCAGGGCACCTGCACTGTGAAATACAGCCCCAAGGTCAACGACCAGCTGGCCCGCCTCATTGAGGACTACCATCCCCTCCAGGACGAGAGCACCGTCCAGGGCCTGCTGCAGATCTTCTATGAGACCGACCGCTATATGTGTGAAATCTCCGGCATGGACCGCTTTACCTTCCAGCCCGGCGGCGGCTCCCAGGGTATCCTCACCATGGCCAGCCTGATCCGCGCCTACTTTAAGGATAAGGGAGAGGACCGGGACGAGATCATCACCACCATCTACTCCCATCCCTCCGACGCCGCCGCTCCGGCCGTGGCCGGCTTCAAGATCGTCTACCTCCAGCCCGACCCCATCACTGGTCTGCCCGATCTGGAGCAGCTGAAGGCGGCGGTCACCGAGCGCACAGCCGGTTACATCGTGGCCAACCCCGAGGACACCGGCGTGTACAACAGCCACGTGAAGGAATTTGTGGACTACGTCCACTCCAAGGGCGGTCTGTGCGCTTACGACCAGGCCAATGCCAACGGCCTGCTGGGCGTCACCCGCGCCCGGGACGCTGGCTTTGATATGTGCTTCTTCAACCTGCACAAGACCTTCTCCACCCCCCACGGCTGCGGCGGTCCCGCCTGCGGCGCCACCGGCGTGCGCAAGGATCTGGAGCGCTTCCTGCCCGGTCCCCTGGTGGACTTTGACGGCCAGCGCTATTTCCTCAACCGGGATGTGTGCGCCGATCCCTCCGGCGTGGGCAAGGTCCGCTCCTGGTACGGTGTGGCTCAGGTCGTGCTGAAGGCCTACTGCTGGATCCGCAGCCTGGGCGCCAACGGCCTGTACCAGGTGGCCAAGACCGCAGTGCTCAACAACAACTACCTGTTCAAAAAGCTCATGGAGCTGCCCGACGTCACCGCCTACTACGAGGACGGCAACAACCAGCGTGTTGAGCAGGCCCGTTACTCCCTGGAGAACCTGGAGAAAGAGACCGGCATCTCCACCGGCGACATTCAGCGCCGCATGATGGACTTCGGTATGCACTACTGGACCTCTCACCACCCCTACTATCTGCCTGAGCCCATGACCCTGGAGCCCACCGAGTCCCCCTCCAAGCAGGACATTGACGAGTACATTGAGACGCTGAAATACGTCTTCCGCGAGGCTCATGAGAATCCCGATATTATCCGCACCGCGCCTCACCGCAGCGTGACCCACCAGGTGGATGAGTCCGGCATGGACGATCCCGCCAAGTGGGCTCTCTCCTGGAAGACCTACCTGCGCAAGTACAGCGAGATTTGATTTCCTCCCCCAGGAAGCTTATCTTTGACAGCCGGGGCGGGCATGGAGCCCGCCCCGGCTGCTCCAATATAGGAGGATGCCTATGAAAACCGTTGGCCTGATCATCAATCCCATCGCCGGACTGGGAGGCAGCGTGGGCCTGAAGGGCACCGACCACGTAGCCCAGGAGGCCCTGCGCCGGGGCGCAGTCCCCCATGCCGGGGAGCGGACCTGCCAGGCCCTCCAGGCCCTGGCACAGACGGCAGTTCCCTTCCAGGTGATTACCTGGCCGGGAGCCATGGGCGGCGACGCGGCCCAGAGCCTGGGTCTTCCCTGCCGCCTGCTGCCCGGCGCGCCCCAAGGGGAGGACACCCGTGGGGAGGACACCCAGGCCCTGGCCCTGGCCCTGGCGGAGGAGGGGGTAGACCTCATCCTGTTTGCCGGCGGCGACGGGACTGCCCGGGACGTCTATAACGCCCTGGGACTGGGTACACCGGTGCTGGGCATCCCCGCCGGAGTGAAGATCCACTCCCCCGTATTTGGCCGAAGCCCCCGGGATGCCGGGCGGCTGGCCGCCCTGTGGCTGGAGCAGGAGACGGGCCGCACCCGGGAGGAGGAGGTTCTGGACATCGACGAGGAGCTCTACCGCCAAGGCCGTATCAACACCCGACTGTACGGCTATCTCACCATTCCCGCCCAGCCCGGCCTCACTCAGAGCCGGAAGGCCCCCACCCCCCTCTCCGATGCCCAGGCCATTCGGGCCATTGCCCTCCAGGTCACTGACCACATGGAGCCTGGGGTCAACTATCTCATTGGAGCGGGCACTACCACCCGGGGCGTGATGGAGGTGCTGGGGCTGCCCAACACCCTCATCGGCGTGGACCTGGTACGGGACGGCAAGCTCCTTGCCTCTGACCTGTCCGGACTGGATATCCCCGCCCTGCTGGAGGACCGTCCCACCAAGCTGGTGGTGACGGTGACCGGCGGACAGGGCTGCCTCTTTGGCCGGGGCAACCAACAGCTCACCCCCCAGGTGCTGCGGAAGGTGGGGAAGGAGAACATCATTCTTCTGGCTACCCCCGCCAAGCTGGCCCAGCTGCGGGGCCAGCCCCTGTGGGTGGATACCATTGACTCGGAGCTCAATGAGAGCCTGTGCGGCTACTACCGGGTAATCTCCGGCTACGGGGAATTTACCCTGTGCCGGGTAGTCTGTTAAACAAAACGGGGAGGAGACCAGCGGTCTCCTCCCATGGATTACAATACGTATTGGGGAGAGGACCATCCGGTCCTCTCCCATTTTTTAATCTCCAAAGACGGCCCGGCGCATGGCCTGGCCGGTGGGCGTGGCGGCCAAACCGCCTTGAGCGGTCTCCCGCAGAGAGCAGGGCATGGACTCGCCCACCGCTGCCATGGCCTGGATGCACTCGTCCACCGGAATCTTGCTCTCCACTCCGGCCAGGGCCATCTCCGCGGCGGAAAAGGCAATGACCACGCCGCCTACATTGCGCTTGATGCAGGGGATCTCCACCAGCCCGGCCACCGGATCACACACCAGTCCCAGCTGGTTTTTCAGGGCAATGGCACAGGCGTGGGCCGACTGAGCGGGGCGGCCGCCCTGCAGCTCCACCAGGGCGGCCGCCGCCATGGCCGCCGCTGAACCGCACTCGGCCTGACAGCCACCTTGAGCGCCGGCGATACAGGCCTTCTGGGCGATGACCATACCCACCGCACCAGCGGTAAACAGAGCCATCACACCGGCCTCCCGGCTGCACCGCTCCTCCTCCACCATGGATACCACCGTTCCGGGCAGAATACCGCAGGAACCGGCAGTGGGGGCGGCTACGATCTTGCCCATGGCGGCGTTGTACTCTGCCACGGCCACCGCCCGGGCAATGGCCCGGTTGAGAAACACTCCGGTGATCCCGCCGCTCTGGGCGTAGCGCCACAGCCTGGCGGCGTCGCCTCCGGTCAGCCCCGAGGTGGAACGCAGCTCCGGGTCCAGCCCAGCCTGCACCGCTTCCTGCATCACCGTAAAGCGGTGCTGCATGTTGTCCAGCAGCTTCTGTTGGGAGAGCTCCATCTGCTGGGCCTGGTCGGCCAGAACCAGCTGGGACAGACTCACACCCTGCTCCTGTGCCGCCTGGCACAGCTCAGAAATCGAAGTATACTCCAGCATGGCGATCCCCCCTTAAATGGCCCGGATGAGCACCACATTGAGTACGTGGGGCTGACCGCACAGCGATTGCATGAGGCTGTCTGGCACATCTCCGTCCACCTCGATGGTCATGACCGCCTCCCCGCCCTTTCGGGGGCGGGAGAGACGGAAGTTGCCGATGTTCAGATCGGAAGAAGCAATAAAGTTGGTGACGGCGGCAATGACGCCCGGCTGGTCGTGGTGGAGCACCAGCAGGGTGTTATACTGCCCGGTAAAGGAGACCGCCATGCCGTTGATCTGGGTGATCAGGATGTTTCCTCCCCCCACCGAGGCCCCCTGGACCACAGCCTGGGCCCCGTGCTCCCCCACCAGGGAGATCCGGGCGGTGTTGGGGTGGGCGCCGGGGATATCCTCCTCCCGGAAGGAGAAGACCAAGCCTCGTTCCCGGGCCAGTTCCAGGGAGCGGCGGATGCGCTCGTCATCCGAGTGCATCCCCATGATCCCCGCGATCAGCGCCTTGTCGGTGCCGTGGCCCCGGTAGGTCTGGGCAAAGGAGCCTGCCAGCTGGATGTCTGCCTGCGCTACCTCTTCCCCCAAGATCTTCCAGGCCACCCGGCCCAGCCGCACCGCCCCCGCGGTGTGGGAGCTGGAAGGTCCGATCATCACCGGACCGATGATATCAAATACGTTCATAGCGTCCTCCTTGACGGGTGGATTCTTGGCTTTTCAGCGGGCTTCCAGTTTGGCCAGCAGATCCTCCAGCGCCTCCCCCGCTCCCTCGTCAAAGGTGGGGTGGGGACGCATGGCGGCCAGCAGCTGCCGGGCGGTCAAGCCGTTGACCACCGCCGCGGTAAACTGGGAGATCATGTCGGTGGCCCGCTGGCACATGAGCTGGGCGCCCAAAATCACACCTGTCTCCTGGTCGGCCACCACCTTGATAAAGCCCCGCTGGCCCTGGACGATCACCGTACGCCCGTTGGAGAACATGACGTACTTGCCCACCTTCACGCCCCGGCCGACGGCCTTGGCCTCATCGGCGGTGAGCCCCACGCAGGCGATCTCCGGGTCGGTATAGATGCAGGAGGGGACGGCATTCAGGTCGGTCAGCGGGCTGCGCCCGGCCAAGCGCTCCACGCAGGCAGTTCCCTGGGCGGATGCCACATGGGCCAGCTGGATGCGGGCGGACACGTCGCCCACAGCGTACACGCCGGGCACGCTGGTCTGGAAGTTTTCATCCACCAGGATGCGGCCCCGCTCCTGGTCCACGGAAAAGTCCGGGCCGAACAGCCCCTGGGTGTTGGGACGGCGGCCAATGGCGCACAGTACCACCTCCCCCTGGACCTGGGCGCTCTGGCCCTTCTGGGTAAAGCGAACGGTGTACCCCTCCTCCGCCGGCTCCACCTGCTCCACCCGGGCACCGGCAAAAATCTGTACGCCCCGCTTTTTCAGGATCATGCTGAGATTCTGGCACACCTCCCGGTCCATGTTGGGCAAAATCCGGTCCATAGCCTCCAGCACCGTGACCTGGCAGCCCAGCATCTGGTAGAGGGAGGCAAACTCCATGCCGATGACGCCGCCGCCAATGATCACCAGAGACTTGCACACCTGATCCTGGTGCTCCAGCAGCTCGTCCGAGGTCAGTGCGTGCTCCAGCCCGGGGATGGGGGGACGGGCGGGGACAGAGCCGGTGGCGATGAGGATCTTGTCGGCGGAGTAGATTTTGCCCTCCACCTCAACCTGGCCGGGGGCCAGAATGGTGCCGGTACCCCGAATCAAATCCACCTTCTGCTGGCGGAAGAGGCCCTCGATGCCCTCTCGCAGCTGCTGAGTCACCTGGGCCTTGCGGCGGTGGGCGGCGGCAAAGTCTACCGTGGCCTGGGCGGTGACGCCCAGCGCCTGGGCCTCCTGGGCCTCCCGGGCTACCTCGGCGGAGTGGAGCAGAGTCTTGGTGGGGATGCAGCCCCGGTTGAGGCAGGTGCCGCCCACGTCCCGGTTTTCCACAATGGCGGTCTTCAGTCCCAGTTTCGCTGCACGCAGGGCGGCTACATAGCCGCCGGGACCGGCGCCGATTACCATCAGTTCATAGTCGCTCATATCTGTCATCTCCATGTTATCCGAAACCGCGCCCAGCACAGGGCATGGGCGCGGTTTGTGTGAGTTTGATTACAGTGCCTGGAGCAAAAGCTCCCGCATCTCCCCGGGGAATTCCACCAGACGGTGCTCCAGCACCTGCCGCTCCAGAGGGCAGCCAGTGAGGGCTGCCTCCAGCTGGGGGGCCAGGGTCCAGTCCATGGCGTCGGAGTAGACCGCCGCCTCCTGAATGACACCCTGGTCCGCCTGGAGCTGTACCGTCAGCTCACCCCAGTCAAACTTCTGGGCGCACTGGAGGGTAAAAGGCAGCTTGCGGCCGTAGAGCCACGACCAGCTGCGGTTGTGCTCCGTGAGGGCCTGGAGGGCCTGGGAGTCCAGTTGACAGGGGTCCATGATCTCCACCGGCAGACCGTAGACCTGTCCGAAGGCCAACTCCATCTGCCGGGCCATCTCCTCCACCGTGAGCTGGGGACACAGCTGCTTGAGATTGACCACCCGGGAGCGCACCGAGGCAACTCCCTTGGCCTGCAGCTTGGCGGGAGAGGGGCTGAGATAACGCCCCATGGCCTCCAGATCCACATCCACCAGCAAGGTACCGTGGTGGTAGCTCTTCCCCTGGTGGGAGTAGAATGCATTGCCGGAAAACTTGCGCCCCTGGCACAGCACATCATTGCGGCCTGAGCGCTGGATCAGCAGCCCCAGGCGGCTGCATGCCTGAGCCACCACCGAGAGCTGCCGCTCCAGGTCGTAGTCCTGGGTGGGGACCAGGAAGGTGAAATTCAGGTTGCCCAGGTCGTGGAATACCGCGCCGCCGCCCGACAGCCGTCGGGCCAGAAAGCCGCCGTCGGCCTCCAGCTGGGCGCAGCGGCACTCCTGCCAGGCGTTCTGGTTGCGGCCCAGCACCACGGTATGCCGGTTCTGCCACAGGTAGAGGATGCAGCTCTCCGGCTGCACATGCTCCAGCAGATACTGCTCCAGAGCCAGATTCTCGTGGGGGTCGGTGCCGGTAGCCCGGCACAGGAAAATCCGCCGGATCATGGCTGATACCGCAGCACGGGGTGACGGGCCGCACCCACCTCGTCCAGACGGCCCACCGGCGTGGCGACGGGGGCGTCATGGAGGGACTGAGGCTGGGTGTGGGCCTGCTCCCACAGCTTGAGGAATACGTCGCAGGCCTCGTCCAGAGTCTCCCGGCTTTCGGTCTCGGTGGGCTCCACCATCAGCGCCTCGTGGACAATGAGGGGGAAGTACATGGTGGGGGGATGGATGCCGTTATCCAGCAGGCCCTTGGCCAGATCCAGGGCGGACACCCCGGTCTCCTCCTTCAGGTCGTCCAGAGACATGACAAACTCGTGCATGCAGGGACCGGCATAGGCCATGTGGAAGGTATCCTCCAGGCGCTTGCGCATGTAGTTGGCGTTGAGCACTGCGTTCTGAGCTGCCTCGCCGATGCCCTCCTGTCCCAGGGTAAGGACATAGGTCAGGGCCTTGATGACTACGGAGAAGTTGCCGTAGAAGTTCTTCATCCGGCCGATGGACTGCTCCGGCAGGGCGAACTGATAGCTGTCCTCTCCTTTGACCACCACGGGACCAGGAAGGAAGGGGCGCAGCAGCTCCTTGCAGCCCACCGCACCTGCACCGGGACCACCGCCGCCGTGGGGGGTGGAGAAGGTCTTGTGCAGGTTGAGGTGAATGACGTCAAAGCCCATGTCGCCGGGACGGACCACACCCATCACCGCATTCAGGTTGGCGCCATCGTAGTAGCACAGGCCGCCGGCCTCGTGGACGATGCGGGTAATATCCAGAATATTTTTATCAAAGATGCCCACGGTGTTGGGGTTGGTGAGCATCAGTCCGGCGGTGTCGGGTCCCACCGCAGCCCGCAGGGCCTCCACGTCCACGCAGCCGTCCGCGCCGGAGGGGATATTGATGACCTGGAAGCCGGCCATCACCGCCGAGGCGGGGTTGGTACCGTGGGCGGAGTCGGGGACGATGATCTTGTTGCGGCTCAGCTCGCCCCGGCTGCGGTGGTATGCCTTGATGAGCAGCAGGCCGGTGAACTCGCCATGGGCGCCGGCGGCAGGCTGGAAGGTCATGGCGTCCATGCCGGTGATCTCCCCAAACAGCTCCTCCGCCAGGGCGTAGGCCTCCAGGCAGCCCTGGACGGTCTCCTGGGGCTGGAGGGGGTGAACCTGGGTGAAGCCGGGCAAGGCGGCCATATCTTCGTTGATTTTTGGGTTATACTTCATGGTGCAGGAGCCCAGGGGGTAGAACCCGTCGTTGACGCCGTGGACCCGCTTGCTCAGGGCGGTGTAGTGGCGGGTGAGCTCGGTCTCAGACACCTCAGGCAATACCAGAGGCTGGGTGCGGCCCTGGGAGAGGGTCACCTGGGGCACGTCACAGGGGGGCAGCAGAGTCAGGTGCCGCCCCGGCGCTCCGGTTTCAAAAATCAGCTTCATGCGCCCAGCACCTCCTTCACAATGGAAACTGCATGGTCAATCTCAGAGCGGGTGACCACCTCGGTGGCGCACCACAGCAGTCCACCCTCCACGGGCAGTCCACCCAGTATGCCCTCCCGGTCCAGCGCGGCCAGCACCTGCTCCTGCTTGGGGCAGGCGGTGACAAATTCGTGGAAAAATTCTCTCTGGTGTACCCGATGCAGCCCAATCTTCTCCAGTTCCTCGGCCAGATAGTGGGCCTTGGACATGGACAGCACCGCCGCCTGGGTGAGCCCCTGCGCGCCCATAGCGCTGAGGTAAGCCCCGGCGATAAAGGCGCACAGCGCCTGGTTGGAGCAGATGTTGGAGGAGGCCTTCTCCCGGCGGATGTGCTGCTCCCGGGCGGTGAGGGTGAGCACATAGCCCACCTCGCCCTTGTTGTCGTGGGTCTGGCCCACGATGCGGCCGGGCAGCTTGCGGAACATCCCCTGGGTGGCGGCCATAAAGCCCAGATAGGGGCCGCCGAAGGAAAGTTCCAGGCCCAGCGGCTGGGCCTCGCCCACGGTCACGTCGGCGCCGCAGGCGGCGGGCGTCTCCATCACAGCGCAGGCCATGGGATTGACACCCATGATGTACTTGGCTCCCGCGGCGTGGACCGCTTCGCCGATGGCGGCGGCGTCCTCCAGGTTGCCATAGTAGTTGGGCTGCTGGAGGTAGAAGCAGGCGGCGTCAGCGCCCAGCATGCCCTTGAGGGCCTCCAGGTCGGTGCGTCCGTCCTTCTCAGGTACGATCACCAGCTCGGTGTCCGAGCCAAAGCAGTAGGTCTGCATGGTCTCAATGACCTGGGGATGGGCGCAGGCGGACACATAGGCCTTGCTGCTGCGGCGGTCCCGGCACATGGCAATGGCCTCGGCGGCGGCGGTGGCCCCGTCATAGACCGAAGCGTTGGCCACATCCATGCCGGTGAGATTGCAGATCATGGTCTGAAATTCAAAGATGGACTGGAGGATACCCTGGCTGATCTCCGCCTGGTAGGGAGTGTAGGCGGTGACAAACTCCTCCCGGGAGGCCACGCTCTTGACCACCGAGGGGATAAAGTGGCGGTAGGCGCCCGCGCCCCGCAGCAGGGTGGGATAGACCCGGTTCTTCTGAGCCAGGGTGGTCATCTTCTGCCGCACTTCCAGCTCGCTGAGCCCATGGGGCAGCTTCAGATCCTGGGTGTCCAGCAGCATCTGCTCAGGTACATTGGCGTACAGCTCCCGCAGAGAGGAGACCCCAATAGCGGCCAGCATCTCCTGCCGCTGGGCGGGGGTGTTGGGAATATAGGATCCCATAACGGCTCATTCCTTTCTCAATTCCTGGGACCCCAGGCCGGAAGGTCCGGCCCGGGGTCGGGGGCTTACGCCTGGATAAAGGCCTGGTAGGCGTCGGCGTCCAGCAGCTCTTCAAAGTCGGTGATGTTCTCCACCTTGACGATCCATGCGTCATAGGGGGACTCGTTGAGCATCTGGGGGGCGTCCTGGAGCTCCTCATTCACCTCGGCCACCGTGCCGGAGACCGGGCTCATCACGTCGGAGACGGCCTTGACCGACTCCACGTCGCAGAAGGGAGTCTCCTTGGTGACCTCGTCACCCTCCATGGGCAGGTTGATGAACACCAGGTCGCCCAGCTCCTTCTGGGCGTAGTCGGTGATGCCCACCAGGGCAGTGGTCTCGTCCAGCATCTTGACCCACTCGTGAGACTTGGAATATTTCAGTTCAGCAGGAAAGTTCATAGTAATTCTCCTTTATATATAATGTATGGTTGAATATCAACGTAAAAAGGGTTGGCGTAAGGTGGTAATCAGATCCCGGTGTTGGCGGCCAGCTTCTCCAGCGCGGCCAGGGTCTGGTCATCCTGGAAGCAGTAGTGCATCTGGGTGTAGCCGCTGCGCAGCTTGATCACCTCGTCGCCCACCTCTTTGCCCCGCAGGACGCAGTCGGCGATAAGGGAGGCCAGAGTCTCAAACTCCTTCTTGCCAAAACCGAAGCGGGTCATCTCGTTCACGCCCATACGCAGCGCGCCGGAGGCGGTGAAGCCCTCCTCGTCGGGGGTGGCCTGGTAATTGGCGATGATGTTGTTTCGCTCCAGACGGGCGGCAACCTCGGGACCGGCGGCGTAACCCACGGAGACGATGACCTGGTGGGTCTCGGTGTAGCCAATGGCGG
>CABVDR010000009.1 GCA_902497145.1 uncultured Oscillospiraceae bacterium | reverse complement strand
CAGCGCAAGGAAGAAGCCGAGGATGACGATATGGACTGGGATGAGGAGATCCTGGGCGAGATGGAGGGCGGAGAACCCAACGACCGCTTCTCCAGCTACTGGGATGATGATACGGAGATGACCTATCCGCTCATCCTGGCCAAGATCCCGGTGAAGAATCCCTGGGAGATCTTCGCATACCTGCCCTTCGGAAACTGGAACGACTGCCCCGACACACCGGACCTGATGGCTGCGGCCAAATACTGGTTCGAGCAGTACGGCGCAGTTCCTGCCGCCATGAGCCACGATGAGCTGGAGTTCCTGCTTCCGGCCCCCGTCCCCAAGGAGAAGGCCGTGGATGTGGCGGTAGAACTGTATGGCTTCTGCCCGGATCTGGATCAGAATGAGGATGGAAGCATTGGCTCCTTGGCAGATGCCCTGTGGCAGTCCACCGTCTGGTACTTCTGGTGGGATTGATGGGAGATTGTGACCATGAACGAATACCTGAAGCAATATATTGAACTCCAAAAGCAGTTTCGGGAGACAGAAGGAGATCCAGACAGTGTCCGTGCTCTCTATACCTTCAAGGAGAAACTGGAGCTGTCGGAAGACAAGCAGGCCAAGGAAGTGCTGGTGGATGTGTATGATCTGCTGGACTTTAAGAAGGACGCCTACGACCTTCTCTGCCAAATTGGAAATCGCTCCAATAAAAAAACGCTCAAGCGGCTGGGTGTTTTGAAAGAATACGCCGAACACTGGGGCAACGATTACGCCATCCCCAAACTCAAAACGCCGGAGGAAAAGCAGGAAGAGAAGGATCGGTGGGTTCAGCGGGGCCTGCCCACCTTCCGGTATCACCCGAACCCTCTGGAAACCGGGGCTTTTACGGAATCCGCAGATGGCGTTGTCTGCGACTGCTGCGGCAAGATGACCCACATTTTCTATTATAGAGGCCCATTCTTTTCTGAGAAGGACATTGATTACTTGTGCCCATCGTGCATCGCCAGCGGCGAGGCAGCCCGAAAATTTGATGGCGAATTTCAGGATGAATGCTCTTTGGACGATGGAGTAAACGATCTGAAGAAACTGGACGAGCTCATCCACCGAACTCCTGGCTACTCCGGTTGGCAGCAGGAATACTGGCGCGCTCACTGCGGCGACTACTGTGCCTTTCTGGGCTATGTGGGCGCCAAAGAACTGCGGGCTTTGGGTGTGCTGGAGGAGGTGCTGGATGACCCCATGTGGGATGTGGAGCAGAAAGAACTGATCCAGGAATCCGTCAACGGGGGGCATCTGCAATGCTATCTGTTCCAGTGCCTGCACTGCGGGACACACATGGTCTGGATGGATTTTGATTAAAAGGCTTTTTTATCCCTGTACCCTGTGAAATGGAGAAGCTACCCATGAATGACTTGAAGGTGCTTTGGGTTCAGAAAAAGGCACAGTTCAAAGTAAAACAACAAAGAGCAGATGGGAATAGACGCAGAAAAACGGGCCTACCGGGTATGGTGTCTGATTGCCAATCCCCCAAATCTGCCCAAGGAAATTGTCGATCAGGGGCTGGCACTTCGGTTCAAGCTGTTTCTTGAGAAAAAGGATGGGGAAACGATAGACGGCGTAGCGGATGGCCAAATGAGCCGGGAGATTCAATGGAAGTGCCAATATGAGGATGCTCTGATCCAGCCGCCCAGAGGAGTGGTGGACATCCATATGGGCAACTATGCTTCCGGAAAACGCTGAGCGGATAGAACGACTGACTGCGCAATCACAGAAAATGTTTGTTGTCCGCTTAAGTGGATTTTATATTCAGCAGGTATATTCTTTGTCACTTACATAATAAAATCTGATCTGCCTGATGTAAAAAAGCTTGTTTCTCTGACCACATATAAGACAACAGACAGAGTCGGAACACACAGAAACAGCAGAAATAAGCGTACCAAAAGTAATTAGCAGAAAGGATTATAAACCACTATAAATACCTATCAAAAATGGATTTGGGCGCAGGATGCCGCAGCTTCATATTCTGCCATTCCAAACAGCAGCACAAACGATACACTCCTCTCCCAAGCATTCCAAATTATTTTTCAAGTTTACAAACAGGCGCAGACCTAAAAAGTCTGCGCCTGTTTTATCGCTGATCTGGATCTATTAAGTAATTTTTAGAGCTTTGTACGATTGAAACCGTTCATTAAATCTGAAGTGCTGCCTCCAAAGCGTCACCAGTAGCAGCCACTGCATTGCCAGGGGCTTTGGCTGCCTCGCCGATGACCAGGACTTGTCCAGCCACCCGCTGGGCGGCCTCCTTAAGGGCGGCGTTGCTGCGAGAACCCATGGCCAGCACCACATTGTCGTAGCCCCTCAAAGAACCGGTGGTGCCGTCGGCCAGAGTGTAGTCCACTCCATCGGGATAGAACTGACCTACCTTGGCCCCGGACATCAGCAGAACTTCATGTTCCTGGAAATTTTCAAACATATAGCGGCGGTTTTCCGGTGTCACATCAGCGGCAATAACATCTTTCATTTCAATGATGCCCACTTTGTGACCCCGCTCAGCCAGGAATTCGGCGGCTTCGCAGCCCACCATGCCGCCGCCAACCACCAGCACACGTTTGCCCATGGCAGCCTTGCCTTCCAGCATATCCTGAGCGGTGACGTAGCCGCAGGTATCCAGGCCGGGGATGGGCAGAATGAGGGGATTGGAGCCGGAGGCCAGAATAATGGCGTCAGGGGCCAGGCTGCGTAGCAGCTCCTCCGTGGCCTCGGTGTTCACCCGCAGCTCAGCCCCAGCTTTCTCCGCCCGGACAATCATGGAGCGAATGGCCTCGGAGAGCTGGCCCTTGCCAGTGGGGTAGGAAGCAATACGGAAGTTGCCACCTAGTTCGGGTTCTTTCTCCAGCAGTGTCACCTGGTGGCCGCGCACCGCGCAGGCCCAAGCCGCATACAGCCCGCCGGGACCGCCGCCCACCACCACTACACGCTTGGGCTGGACAGCGGGTGTGAGCTGGTGTTCCCGACCCACACAGGGATTTACCGCACAGGAGATAGGACGGCCGGCAAACATATTGGGTACGCAGCCCAGCAGGCAGCCGATGCAGGGAGACAGTTCTTCCAGACGTCCGGTGCGGGCCTTACAGGGCAGTTCCGGATCCGCAATACTTTGACGGCCAAAGGCGATCAGGTCAGCACGGCCCTGTTTTACCAGCAGCTCGGCATACTGGGGCTCGGTGAAGCGGCCCACAGCAATAATCGGCACAGAGACGGCCCGCTTGATCTCGCTGACCAGGTCAGCATTGAAGCCGCCGTGGGTGATGCCGGGAGCCCACATAAACTCATCATGAAGATGGACGGCCCGGGTAACGTGAATGGCATCTACGCCGCACTCCTGTTCCAGATAGGCAGCCACTGCGGCAGCGTCCTGGACGCTCTGGCCTCCCTCCACCTCGTCGCTGGCATTGATCCGGCAGAGAATGGGCAGATTTCCGCCGGTCTTGCGGCGAATGTTCTCGATGATGAGCCGAGGCAGACGCATACGGTTCTCAAAGCAACCGCCAAACTCGTCGGTACGGTGATTGGTGCGCTGAGAGATAAAGGTACTGACCAGGTAGCCGTGGGCACAGTGGACCTCTACCATATCGATCCCCGCCTGCTGGGCCCGGCGGGCCGCGTCGCCGTAGCACTCGATGATGCGGTAGATCTCCTCGTTGGACACAGCTTGGGGGATCTCCCGCCCTTGCGCGGCGGGAACCGCGCTGGCAGCCTTCAGTGGAAAGCCGGTCAGGGCGGAACTGCCCTCCGGACCTGCATGCTGAAGCTGGATAGAGACCTTGGCTCCATAAGCGTGGCAGGCATCGGCCACGGCCCGGAAGCTGTCCACCGTGTCGTCAGAGAACAGGCAGGGCTTGCGGGGGCCACCCTTGGCCTGCTCGTAGACCACGGTGGATTCAATGGTGATGAGGCCGAAGCCACCCTTAGCCCGGGCCTGGTAATAGGCCAGGGAGCGGTCGCTGAGGGTGCCGTCGGTGTTAGCCAGGTTATTGCCCATGGGCGGAACCACAAAGCGGTTGGGCACGGTCACAGTACCGATCTGAATGGGAGAAAACATAGCTGGAAATTTCATTCTTGATCTCCTTCTTTCAAGTAAATACGCTCTACATTGGTCTGTGCGATCCAACGGTCCTTAACCTCCGCCAACCGTTTCATATGGGGCTGGGCCATATGGATCTGCTGCTGTTCCTGACTGGTCCACTTCTCCACCAGCAAAAGACGGTTTTCATCCTCCGCCGCCAGAAAGTAATCGTAGGTCAGACAGCCCGCCTCCCTCCGGATGGTCTCCAAAATCGCACATTCCTTAATTTCACTGAGAAATTGTTCCCGCATACCGGGCTTTGCTGTGTAGGTCACAAGCAGCAGCAATGGCCTCATTTCGTAATTCCTTCTCACATGCGGTCAGGAAAAAAACTTTTCCAGGACCTCCTGGGCAGGCATGTCTTTGCCGGTAAACAGCTTAAAGGCGGCCACGCCCTGCCACAGCAGCATACCGATGCCGCCTACAGCGGCCTTGCAGCCGGCGGCTTTGGCCTGCTGGATCATTTTGGTCTCACGAGGATTGTAGACGGTGTCGGCCACTACCAGGTCGGCGCGGAACAAGGCGGGATCAATGAGGCTCTCCTCATCCAGGGGTTTCATACCCACCTTGGTGGCGTTGACCAGAATGTCGCAGCCCTGGACCGCAGCGGTCAGAGCGCCACTGTTCTCCAGAGGAGAAATGGAGACCTTGCAGGCCGGGACCGCCTGAGCCAGTTTCTCCACAGTGTGCTCGCCGTTGGCGTAGAATTCGTCCTTACGGTTGAAGATGGCGATGGACTCCGCTCCATCCAGTGCCGCCTGAACACAGATGGCGGTAGCAGCGCCGCCGGCACCCAGCACCACAAGTTTCTTGCCCTGCACTTCCACTCCATGCTCGTGAAGGTTGCGGATAAAACCGATTCCGTCGGTGTTGTGGCCGGTGAGTGTCCCATCCTCCCCCACAGTAACGGTGTTGCAGGCTCCAATGAGCTTAGCAGCAGGAGACAGGCCGTCTACCATCTCTGCCACGGCGGTTTTATCCGGCATGGTGACATTGAACCCTCCCACCTGGAAAGTCTTTAAGGCGGCTATACCCGCTTTTAACTGCTCCAAGGGGATGTCAAATGCCAGATAGGCAGCGTCCACGCCGGTACGGGCAAAGCTGTAATTGTACATGGCAGGAGAGCCGGAATGGCCCACAGGAGAGCCAATGAGGCAAAAGAGTTTGGTATGACCAGAAATTCTGCTATCCATGGTAAAATTCCTCCGATTTTAAAATTACGCTTCCAACGCTTCGGGCCAGGTTTGGGCCAGAACATCCTTGGTGGCCTCGTAGTTTTCCTTGGCGGCCTGAGCTACGCCGTGACTGAGGATCTCGTCGCTGATAACCTCCACGCCGATGACAGCAGGCTGGATCCCCTTGTCCCGGATGAGCTTGACAAAGCCGGCGGTGTCGCCGCTGCCCGTTCCAGGGAGCATGCGGTCGTGCATGGATTCATCCCGCAGGATGCTCTTGGCATAGGGGTGGGCCTGGACGTCGTTGATCTGGATAGAGACGATCTTCTCGGCGGGGATGCCCTCCAGCACAGAGAGATCATAGGGCTGATTGGCCCGGATGTAATGCCAGGAGTCCAGAATCAACTTGGCATTGTCGCAGCCTGAGGCCTTTACCACTGCCCAAGCCTTCTTAACATCGGGCAGACCACTGTAAGGCATAGGCTCTACGCCGATGGTGTATTTGCCGGCCCGGCGGCACAGCTCCCGCAGCTTCTGGGCGGTGTACTCCACAGAATAGTCCTCCATAAGGCCACAGTTGATGTGGTTCACGCCGAACAGCTCGCACATATGAAAGCACATCTGCTCTTTGTACTTCTGCTCGTAGGAGCGGTGCTCCTCGCACCACTGCACGATGTACTCCACCTCGGTGACCTTCATGTCGTACTTCTTCAAAATGGCCAGGATGTCGGCATCGAAGAGGCCCTCGTTCAGGGCGTCCACATAGGTCTCCGCCCGCAGGCCGATCCCTTCAAAGCCGGCGGCCTTGGCGGCGGCTACCCGCTCCTCAAAGGTGCACTGATCCCCTAGAGTCCAGGAACTGATAGTAATCGGATTTTTTTGAGACATGGTAAATTTCCTCCTGTTTCATTTTAAGGATATTAATCCATTTTCCGGATGATCTCGTTGACAACCTGCTGAATGGTCAACTCCGATGTGTCTATCGTAATGTCTGCCGCCGCCTGGTATTTCAGGCGACGCTGTTCCATCAGCTGGGCAATATAGCGTTCATCCTTATGCCCCTCCAGCAGAGGACGGCTGTGGTCATCCTTGACTCGCTCCAGAATTACCTTGGGATGGGCAGTAAGCAGCACCACGGTGCCGCAGGCTCGCATAGCCTGCACGTTTTCTTCCCGCATGGGGACCCCTCCCCCACAGGAAACCACCACAGGTTCCCATTGGCTGCACTCCCGCAGCAGTGCAGTCTCACATTGGCGGAAGTAGTCCTCCCCTTTTAAGGCAAAGAGGTCTGAAATGGACATTCCCTCCCGGCGGATAATGCATGTGTCCATTTCTACCACTTCTCGCTCTAACATCTCGCCTAGAGTTGCTGAAACCGACGTCTTTCCAGCACCCATAAAGCCGATAAGGAACAGGCTTTTTTCTTTCTTCACTGTGGTCTTATCCATTCTTACGCTCCCGTTCTACACAGCGATTTAGATACAGGGCCAGCAGAATGCCCACCAGAGTTACTGCCATGTTAAACAATAGGACCAGCCGAGGACCATCGGTGCCCCCCACCCGCGTAAGGATACCTGCTGCACTGACGGTCAAGTAATTGGCAATGCTGGAGGCAATCATAACAATAGACGTGATGACCCCCCGGTTTTTGGGAAACATCTCGTTGGCTACTGCCGTCACCAACTGCAATACGCCTCCAGCAGCAAAGAAGCCAAGCAGGAAGCCACCGGCCAGGCACATTACCGGCTGCTGCACAAAGTAGATGGTACCCAAGGTGAGAAATGCTACCGTAGGATAAGCCACCAGGATTTTGGCAGGCTCTACATTCCGTTTGAGCAGAGCGGCACTGACAAAGAGTGCCAGTACGATACCCACAGAGTAAAAAGACTGGATCTTGCTAGGATCGGCCAAACCGTACAGAGCCCCCAATTCCTGATTGCAGTTCATCCACAGCATGAACGTGGTGGAGGTGGTGAACCCCAGGCACACCAGAACGATGGCAGCAGGGGTAAACTGCATTTTCTCCTTCTTCTTGTCCCCTTTCACCGCACGCTCAAAGGGCGGGAAGGGCAGGAAGGCCAGGAAAATACCGTCCACTACGATGATGACGGCGGTGGCCAGGAAGATGGTATTGAAGGGTAGGTTCTCCACGGCCACAAAGCTGATGGCAAAGGGCAGCAGGAACTGAGCAATGGAGATGGACAGCTTGGTGAAGATGTTGGCAATGGTACCCTTCTCCTTAAAAATCTCCATGCAGGAGGGGGTGATGCTGGTATCCAGGAAGGAGTTGGCCATACCGCTGATCACCGCCAGCACATAGCCTAAGTAAATGTTGGTGGAAAAGGTCACGGCCAGCAGGAAGATGGCATACAGGGCACAGCCGATCAAAGCGGAGAGGCGGCGGCCCAGCCGGTCGCTGAGGGGGCCTGCTACCGGGAAGGCAATCAGACGGCCCAGGCCGATGGCGGCAATCACCGCCACTACACCGGAGACATCGTAGTTTCCGTCTGGCAGGGTTGCGGCACCCCACATGGCGGCGAAGTTCTGCTTGTACTGCCCCATGATGGAGGCCGCGATGCCCAGGACAAAATAGGTGATGTACAGGGCCAGGGCCGTGGGGTAGTACTTTCTGGAGTCCACAGTCTGGTTCATTTTCAAAATCCTTTCTTATGTATTTTAGGAGTAAAGCAGGGTCCGGATCTCCTCCACTGGCATCTCCAGACCGCTGTACAGCCGGAAGGCCTCAGCCCCCTGGCACAGCAGCATACCCAGCCCGTCACAGGTCTTGCAGCCTGCCGCCTGAGCCTCCCGGAGCATTTTGGTGGCGGGCGGTGCATAGACCACATCAGTAACCACCAAGTCGGGACGCAACCAACTCAAATCGGTAATATTGCTCTGATCCTCATAGGGGGCCATTCCCACCCGGGTGGCGTTGGAAAGGATGTCACAGCGGTCGATGGCAACCTTTAATGCCCCCTTGTCCTCCAAATCACGCAATGATATCCGGCAGCCTGATACTGCCTGGTCAATCGCCTCTAGCCTCTGTTCTACCTGGGGCCAAAAAGCATCTTTCAGGTTAAATACCGCGATCTCTTTCGCCCCCTCCAAGGCCGCTTGAATGGCAATGGCAGAGGCCGCGCCCCCGCCGCCCAGCAGCACGATTTTTTTGCCGCACACGTCGGTTCCGCTGCGGCGCAGATTCTGGGTGTAGCCGCAGCCATCCGTGTTATGTCCAATCAGGCAACCATTTTCATTGACAATCGTGTTCACGGCCTGAATGGCTTGGGCTGCGGGAGACAGCTCGTCAAGATAAGGAATCACGGCATTTTTACAAGGCATGGTCACATTAGCGCCCCGCAGATTCAGTGTACGGATGGCCTGTATAGCCTCCCCTACCTTTTCCCTAGGTACGTCAAAGGCCAGGTAGGCCCAGTCTAAGCCAAACTTCTTAAAACAGTAGTTGTACATAGCCGGGGATTTGGAATGTTCCACCGGAGTCCCAATGAGTCCAAGTAAGCGAGTTTTCCCAGAGATCGGCATGCCCTATCATCCTCCCTGCAAGTTATGAGCATACCTTATCATGTCGTTAAAAAAATAACAAATCAATCATTTTCATAAAAAAATAGATTTTGTCTATAAGATATGGTAAAATTTTTTGGGAGGTATTGGATATGAACTTATTTCACCTGCGATACTTTGTGCAATTAGCCCACACACGTCACTATACCCAAGCAGCCAAGTCCCTGTGCATTACACAACCTAGCCTCAGCCACGCCATTGGGCATCTCGAGGCGGAACTAGGTGTCCCCTTATTTGAAAAAAGCGGTCGAAACACCACTCTTACACACTTTGGGGAGGAATTTTTAGTCTGTGCAGAGACCACACTTGCCACTTTGGATGCCGGCGTAGAGGCTATGCGGCGCAGCGCCCGAGGAGAAGGATTGATTCGCCTGGGCTTGCTGCGGACACTGGGCGTGGAATATATTCCACGGCTTGCCGCAGGATTTCTCTCCAGCTGCCCTGGGCGGAATATTCAATTTACGTTTCATACTGGGGTAACCAGTCAGCTACTGGAGGGACTGACCGCCAGAAAATTTGACTTGGTATTTTGTTCCCAGCCAAGTACAGAATTGGGACTGACTGCCGTACCCGTAGAAAAGCAAGACCTCGTACTCATCGTGCCAAGAACTCATGCCTTGGCTAATCAGCATACCGTTGATCTGCGGGATACCTTGTGTTACCCTTATATTTTCTTCTCTCAGGATTCTGGTCTTCGCAAGGTGGTGGAAAATCTTTTTGCTACTATGGAAAAACTACCCCAGATTGCCTATGAGACCCAGGAAGACCAGGTTATTGCTGGCCTGGTGGCTCAGGGGTTCGGCATTGCCGTAGTTCCCTATATGGATATGCTTTTGCAATTAGATGTTAAAATCCTCCAAATTAGTTACCCCACTTGGGAGCGAAACTTCTATATGGTCAGCAATGATAAGGCCTTCCACTCCCAAGCAGTAAAGGAATTTCGGCAATATGTACTAAACAATGGGCGTCTGTAAACTGCACAAATTCTCTGCATTGAATTTGGATGCAATAGAGAGTGTCTATTTTTCTATAAATATTTTGATTTGTTTCGCAGAAGCTAAAAAGCAGCAAAAACGGACAACCGAAATGGTTGTCCGTTTTTGCGCTAGGGATAGATAGAAATAGAAAGGAGAAAAAAATAGCGCTGTAATTAAAATGTTTAGTCCATGTGAGACCCACCATTAATGTCGATTTCCTCGCCGGTGATGTAAGATGCCTCTTTGGAGGCCAGGAAAACAATGGCGTTGGCCACCTCCTGGGTCTCACCGGGGCGGCCCATGGGGATGCTGGCAATAACGGCGTCAGCCTGCTCCTGAGGCATGGACTTCCAGATCTCGGTGTTGATGAGGCCTGGGCACACGCAATTGGTGGTGATGCCATATTCAGACACCTCCCGGGCCAGGTTCTTAGAGAAGCCCAGCACCGCCGCCTTGGAGGCGGAGTAGTGGGCGCCGCCGAACACACCGCCGCCCCGCTTACCGGAAACAGAGCTGAGGTGGACAATTCGGCCGTACTTCTGCTTCTTCATCACTTCACACACGGCCTGGGTAATGAGAAACAGACCAAACATATTGACATTGAAGATACGCTTCATATCATCCAGGGTCATATCGGCCACAGTCACCTTCTGGGAGACACCTGCATTGTTGACCAGCACGTCGATGCGGCCGAACTTCTCCACCACGGTCTTTACCAGGGAATCTACCGATTCCTTATCGCAGATGTTGCCGGCAATACCATAGGCTTTCCAGCCCTGGGCCTCCATCTCCTTGACATTGGCGTCCAGTCCGGCCTGGTTGATGTCGGTGATCACTACCTGGGCCCCCTGACTGGCAAAGGTGTGGGCGATCGTGCGGCCAATGCCCTTGGGGGATCCGGCGCCGGTGATGACAACAACCTGTCCATTAAAATCTAACATAATATATACTTCCCTTCTTACCACATTTGATTTACTGTTATCCGATGAATGTTGTTAGACATAAGAGTTTAAAAAAATTATTGCAGCTCCCGAGCCAGCTCCACAATGTGCTCGGCGGTAATGCCATTCACGGCCAGCAGCCGGTCATAGGGGGCAGACATACCAAACTGATCCTGGATGCCTACCCGGCGCAGCACGGCGCTGCCACTCTCGGCCACCACATCAGCCACAGCGCTGCCCAAGCCGTTGAGAATATTGTGGTCCTCCACGGTAATGATCTTGCCGATCTGGGAGATACAGTCGGCCACGGCAGCGGTGTCTAACGGCTTGATGGTGTGCATATCCAGCACCCGAGCGGAGATTCCCTGCTGAGCCAAGGTCTCGGCGGCCTGGAGAGCCAGGCGGACGGTGTCGCCGTTGGCAATAATGGCTACATCCTTACCGTCCTTGAGCAAGTTGGCCTTGCCAATTTCAAAGGTGGCGTTCTCATCATAGATGACAGGGATGGCGTCACGGGTAAAACGCAGGTAGACGGGGCCATCCATCTCGGCAGCCGCCCGCACCAGCTTCCGGGCCGCCCAGTAGTCGGCGGGCATAATGACGGTCATGTTGGGAATGGTGCGCAGGATGCCCATATCCTCGATGCTCTGATGGCTGGCGCCGTCGTTGGCGGGGGTAACGCCTCCGTGGGAGCAGGCCAGCTTCACATTCAGGTGGGGGTAGCAAATCTCCTGGCGAATCATTTCACACATCCGCATGGAGCCGAAGGCAGCGTAGGTAACCACAAAGGGGATCTTACCGCAGGTGGCTAGACCAGCTGCTACGCCGGCGGCATTTTGCTCGGCAATGCCCACGTTCAGGTACTGCTCAGGCAATTCCTTCCGAAAGCTCCCTGTCTTGCAGGACTTTCCAATGTCTACATCCACTACCAGGATGTCATGGTTCTCTTTGCCCAGGGCGACAATCTCTTCTCCGAACCCGTCACGGGTGGCTTTTTTCATCATTTCGCTCATGTTCGTCTCCTCCTTCAGCACTGCACATACTGCCGGTCCAACTCTTCCATGGCCTGCTTGTACTCCTCATCATTGGGAGCCACGCCGTGCCAGCCGCACTGGTTTTCCATATAGGACACACCCTTGCCCTTCACCGTATGGCCGAAGATGCACTTAGGCTTGCCGTTCTTGGTCACCGCCGCCAGGTCCAGGGCTGCCACCATCTGTTCCATATTGTTTCCGTCGATCTCATACACATCAAACCCGAAGGCGCGGAACTTGGCTGCCAAGTCGATGGGAGGCATGATCTCCTCGCAGGTACCGTCCAGCTGGAGGTTGTTGTAGTCCACAAAGACCACCAGGTTATCCAGCTGATACTTATACGCAGTCTGACAGGCCTCCCAGATCTCGCCCTCGTTGCACTCGCCGTCGCCCAGGGCCACGAACACCCGGTAGGTCTTCTGGTTCATCTTGCCGGCAATGGCCATACCCACACCACAGGCCAGGCCTTGTCCCAGAGAGCCGGTAGAGATGTCGATGCCGGGGCACTTTTTCATATCGGGGTGGCCCTGGAGGATGGACCCCTCTTTCCGCAGAGTATCCAGGACCTCCATAGGGAAGAATCCACGCATCGCCAGGGCGGCATACTGGGCAGGACACACATGGCCCTTGGACAGAACGAACCGATCCCGGTCCTCCCAGTGGGGATCCTTGGGATCCAGATCCATCTGGCAGAAGTAGCAGGCGGTGATGAACTCGGCCACAGAGAGGGAACCACCGGGATGGCCGGACTGGGCCTTGTGGATCATGGAGATCACGTTTTTCTTCAGATCAACACATGTATTTTTCAGCTGATCAATGCTTACATTTTCCTTCATAATATTCACCTTTCTTCCAAGTTCCGGTTAAGTAAACAGGGTGGAGATACCAGGGATATAGGTCACAATCAACAATACGATAAGGGCTGCGATCAGCAGGGGGACCACCGCCTTGGAAATCTGCTTCAGGTTCACGTTGGCCACGCCGCAGGCCACATACAGGTTCACCCCCACGGGAGGAGTAAACAGGCCGATAGCCAGGTTGACAATCATCACCACGCCCAAGTGGATGAGATCCACACCCAGGGCCTGGGCCACGGGAACGAACAGAGGGGTAAAGATGTACAGTGCGGAGGTGGAATCCAGGAAGCAGCCTGCAATCAGCAGGATAATGTTGACAATGAGGAAGAAGATAATGGTAGAGCCGCCGGTGACGCTCTCCAACGCACCGCTGATGGCCACATCCAACCGTGCCCGGGTCAGTACATAGGCAAACAGGCTGGCCGCTGCGGTGATAAACATGACGGTAGCAGTGGTGCTGGCGGAGTCAATGATGATGGCCCACATCTCTTTCAGACGCACCGTCTTATAGATAAACACACCCACAAACAGGCCGTACACCACAGAGACTGCCGCCGCTTCTGTGGGGGTAAAGATACCGCCGTAGATGCCGCCCAGGATAATGACCGGCATCAGCAGGCCCCAGAACGCGTCCTTAAATGCTTCCCAGCGCTCTTTGCCGGTGGCTCGGGGCAGGGATTTAAGATTCACCTTTCGCCCGATGATGAGAGCGGCGATAATCAGGGCCGCGCCCATGATGAGGCCGGGAATGACGCCCGCTTTAAACAGGTCGCCGATGGAGGTATCTGCGATGGAACCGTACACCACGAAGGTGATGGACGGGGGGATGATCACACCGATGGCGCCCGCACAGCCCATGAGAGCCGCGGAGAAGGAGGGGCTGTAGCCCGAGCGGATCATACCGGGGATCAGTACCAGACCCAGAGCGGCCACGGTAGCCGGACCGGAGCCGGAGATGGCGGCGAAGAAGCAGGCCACGATGACGCACACGATGGCCAGGCCGCCCTTCAGGTGGCCCACACAGGTCTCCGCCAAGCGAATCAGCTTCTTGGAAATCTGGGCCTTGTCCATAATATTGCCAGCCAGGATGAAGAAAGGAATGGCCAGCAGGACGAACTTACTGGTGGATGCGGAAAAGAGCTGGGGCAGGCTGCTCATGATGGTCTCCACGGGACGGCCGGCGCCTTGGATAAGCATGGCCACCACGCTGGAGACGCCCAGGCAGATGGCGATGGGAGTACCGATGAGCAGCAGAATGGCAAAGCTGATAAACAGTACGGCAGCAATCATGTTCCGGAGGCCTCCTCTCTGTGATCAGGCTGGTCCCTATGGGACTCCAGAGGAGCTTTCCACTCCTGTACGGTCGCCTGGGCAAAACGGACGGTAACAAAGAAGGCGCCGAAGGGGACAAAGGTACCGTAGATCCACTCGGGCCACTGCATGGCGGAGGTCTCCATGCCCAGATTGTACTGGTTCATCACCATCAGGATGCCATAGTAAAACAGAGCGGCAGAGAAAATGGTGCCGATGGCAAAGCCCAGTACCAGCAGTGCCTTGCGCACAGAGGGAGACACTGCATCGGTGACGATGGAAAGTCCCAGATGGGCCCGCCGCTTGGCGGCAATGGCCGTTCCCATGAGACTGAGCAGAATAAACAGATAGGTCGTAATCTCCTCCGAGAAGGAGAGGGAGTAGTGCAGCAGGTAGCGGGAGATCACGTTGGCAAAGACCAGCAGTGTCATGACCACAGTACACAGCACGCACAGGATCTCCTCGATCCAGTCTAATACTTTCATGCTCTCTCCCCCCTTACTCGATTCCAAAGGCCTGACAGGCCTCCTGGCCGAACTCCGCAATCATTTCGTCTTTGAAATCGGCAATCGCCTCTTCAAAGGCCGCCTGCTCCTCGTCGGTGAGGTAGGTGATGGTCATGCCGGCCGCTTCAAATTCCTTTAAAATCTCTTGCTCCTCGGCCTCCAGGGTATCCCGGCCCCACTCACAGGCTTCGGTGGCGCATTCCTGAAGAAGCTGCTGAGTCTGCTCCTCCAGGTTGTTCCAGACCTGAGTGTTGGCAACGAACAGGTCGTTTTCATAGGAATAGTTCCACATGGTCAGGTAGTCTTGTACCTCCTGCATTTTAGAGGTGGATGTGATACTCACGCCGTTCTCCTGGCCGTCGATGGTTCCCTGCTGGATGGCGGTAAACACCTCGCTCCAGTTCATGGAGGTGGGGTCCGCGCCTAAAGCCCGGAAGAAGCCCATGTACACCACGCTGCCGGGCACGCGGATCTTCAGGTTTTCCAGATCCTGGGGAGAGGTCACCTCATGTTTGGAGTTGGTCAGCTGGCGAAATCCGTTATGGAAGGATCCCAGGTAGGTCATATTTTTGGCCGCCAGCCGCTGGGCATAGTACTCGCCGCCTGTGCTGTCAATGACCTGCCGTGCCTCAGCATAATCGTCAAAAATCCAGGGGATGGTGGCCACTGGGAGCTGACTGTCCACCACTGCCAGGGTACAGGTGGCGTAGGCCGCCAGATCTACGCTGCCGGAGGCAATCATCTCGATGCCCCGGGAGGCATTGCCGCCTGCCAGCTGGTCGTTGGGGAATACCGCCACAGTGACGTTTCCTCCTGAGCGCTCTTCTACCAATTCCGCAAAGTAATCGGCCACTCTGGCATCGATTTGGGTATCCGTTCCGTTGACCGCCATGGTCAATTCAATGACCTGATACTCCCCCTCTTCCCGCTGCTCTGCACTCCCGGTGCTTCCGCAGCTGGCAAGGAGCAGCACCAGCGCCATGGAAATTCCGGCCATCCGCATTCCTTTCCTTCTCATAATCACCCTCCTGCAAAGTTTTTGTTTTGGGGACTAAAAAGTGGGCCCAACTTTCAGTCCCTTCTCGCTCTTTGTACTATGTTCTTTGTCTGACATAATATGTATTATCACTCGTGCAAGGAAATGTCAACCCTCTTGGGCTACTTTCTATTCTTTGCCGAATTTACAGCCTCTGTTTTATCCAAAAAGCACAAAAAAGCTGCCCGCTCACAAAGAGCAGGCAGCATAAACGGATTGTGTCACTTTGCTACATCCAAGAAATACGTATTATGGATAATCTCCTCCAGATCATCTTGATTTCTGCTGCAAAGGATATCATAGATTTTTCGGTGGGCTGCAAGCAGCTCCTGTCCCCGACCGGTCTGGATCATCGCAGCCACAGTTTCCCGGCGCACCGCATAGGTGAGTACCCGTACAACCCGGTTGATTTTGTCCACCAGGGCGTTTTGGCACAGCGCAGACACGGCATCATGGAAGTCGTTATCCACCTGGAACGCAGCCTCCACATCCCCTTTCCCGGCTACGGCCTGCTCAAAGGCATCCAACTTTTCCTTTATGATTTCCAGCCCCTGAGGCTGCTGCTTCTTGATGGCCAGGCGCAGGATCCCTACTTCGGTCAGCTCCCGCAGTTCCATCAGGCTGTTAAAATCTTCTCCCTTATTCAGGATAATCCCGTATACCATGGGATCAATCATACTCTCCTGGAATCCGCTGGCAACAAATGTCCCCTCTGCGCGGCGGCTCTCCAGAACTCCCAGGTAGGTCAAAATTTTTGTTGCCTCCCGGACCGAGGTTCTGGCTACTCCCAGGGAGGCTGCCAGCTCTGGTTCCGTCGGCAGCTTGTCTCCCGGCTTTAACTCTCCGGACACCATACCATCGGTCAGGCAGTTGATGACCCGCTGGACCACCGACTCACTTTTCAAATTTTTTAAATATCCAGGCTGCTCCGCCATAATGAGTCCCCCCTGACTATTTTCCTATGTAAAATGCCTTGTATCCATTTGATAGATAATGTTCGTACAAACATTTTCCTACCTCATATGTATGACACTGCTATAATTTTAGCATACTCTTTACTTCCTGTTTCGTCAAGTATGTAGTGACACAAAGGTTATCACTCCATGTGAGATGGCCGTCCCGTCGCAGAGAGTCAGGGTCCGCTCCCACCAGATTGGCGGCCTAGGATCCAGCCCCCGCTCCACCCATGCTTCAGAGGTGTAAACGGATCTCAGGTCACAACAGATGCAGGTCCTCTCTCGCAGGCCTGTCCCCGCCCCTCTGTTTTAGTATCTCGTGTATTTCTTTCATTGCCGCGTAATTCGTTTGAGAGTTTCTACTGTGGCAGGCTTTTGTATCCGCTTGACAGGAGAAAATGGAACCACTAGAATGAACAACGTTCCTAATTTAAGGTACTTTTGAAACCCCGCTGGGAACTCACTCAGCGGCGGGCTGCTTCGCAGCCCACATTCACACCGTTGTGGCTTCCCAGGATGGCAAAGGAGGACAGGTATGAAGTACAGGCTTGACCGATACGGCAATCGGATCTCCCAGCTGGGTTACGGCTGCATGAGATTCCGTAAAAAAGGAACTGGCATCGACTACGAAAAAGCGGAAAAGGAAGTCCTTCTCGCCATAGAGCAGGGGGTCAACTACTTTGATACCGCTTACATTTACCCCGGCAGCGAGGAATGCCTTGGGCGGATTTTAGAAAACAATAAGTGCCGCGACCAGGTTTATATTGCCACAAAGCTCCCCCAATATATCATTCGTTCCTCTGCGGCCATAGATAAAATCTTTTGCGAGGAGCTGTCTCGTCTCCGCACAGACCATATTGACTATTACCTCATGCATATGTTTACGGATTACGCGGAGTGGGAGCATCTTAAGGGCCTGGGTATCGAGCAGTGGCTTGCGCGTCAAAAGGCGGAAGGACGCATCCGTCAGATCGGTTTTTCCTATCATGGCGAGACGGAGATGTTTTTAAAAATTCTGGCCGCTTATGACTGGGACTTCTGTCAGATCCAGTATAACTATCTGGATGAGCATACTCAGGCGGGAAGGAAGGGACTTCAGGCAGCCGCAAAGAAGGGCATTCCAGTGATCATTATGGAGCCGCTCCGCGGCGGCAAGCTGGTCGATCTGCCGGATCAGGCAAAGAACGTGCTTGCCCGCGACAGCAAGGGGTATACGCCTGCCGAACTGGGACTGCGCTGGCTGTGGGATCAGCCGGAAGTAACCTGTGTGCTTTCCGGCATGAACTCAGCAGAAATGATCCACGAGAATATCCGCATTGCATCGGAAGCAGAGCCAGGACAGTTGACACCGGAAGATATGCAGATTGTGGAGCAGATTAAGCAGATTATCCGTGAGCGGGAAAAGGTAGGCTGCACAGGCTGCAGGTACTGTATGCCCTGTCCCAAAGGGGTCGATATCCCCGGCAATTTCTACTACTACAATCTGATGTACATGGAGAAAAAGTCCTCTGCCCGATTGGAGTTTGCCCAGAACATGGGTCTGCGTAAGGAGCCCGGTTTTGCCTCTCAGTGTGTTGGCTGCGGCCTGTGTGAAAAGCATTGCCCGCAGCACATCAAGATCCGCGAGAAATTGAAGGAAGCGGACCGTGGTCTCAGGCCTCTCCCCTATAAGATCGGCATCCATGCGGCACGAAAAATCATTCTTCGATAAATGATTCAAGCAAAACATCTCTTCGTCCCGATTTGGCAGGGTTCGTCACCCCCATCCGAACGAGTTGTCCTTAATTTTATAATTCTATTCTTAACTTTTTAGAACTCTTTAGAGCGGTTGTTCCGGGTGGGCCATCATGACCTGCCCCTCAGTCCAGCAGAACGGCGTACCATCCCCTTGGCGGGCTGGTACGCTTTTTTTATGGACACAATAGCTGATGGTTCTGACTTATGTGGGCTTGTTTTGTAACAGGCCCGTTTTTATGTTTATATACCTGTTTTATTTGCGGAAGGCAGAGGGGGTACACCCCTCAATTCGCTTAAAAATTTTGGTGAAATAGTTTACATCCGGAATCCCGACTGCGGAGGCAACCTGGCCTATGGTAAAGTTTGGCTGACTTTGAAGCAGCGCTTTCGCTCTTCCCACTCTGAGTCGGGCTATGTATTCCGGGATGCTGGAGCCTACTTCCTTGTTAAATTGGTGTGAAAGATAGGTGGCATTCATTCCAATGGCATGTGCAAGAAAGGACAGAGAAAGTTTTGGGTTATCGAGATTAAAATTAATGCAGTTAATGGCGGAGCGAATATTCGGCGTGTAGTTTTTTAGCGCATGTTTTCGTACTAATGCGCAGTAGTCTCGGGTAATGGCATAGTAATAATCGTCCAACTGGGAAACGCTTTGGGCATTTTCGATCAGCACTGCCCATTTCCCGCTGATGGCATCAATATAAAAGGGGTGAACCTTGGCCCGTTCCACCGACTTGCGCAGCAGGGTATTTAACACAATCATCAGATTTTTCTGGTTCCGAAGTCGGTTGGGTAGGCGATCTAATGCAAATAATCCTATCGCGTTGAAGGCAGAATCGTCCCCCCGAGCCACTGCGTCCAAAAATTCCTGCTCCCGCTCATAGCGATGCTGGATGGCGTCCGCCCGGGCTTGGAGAGCATCCTCTTCAAACACAGGGCATGGGGCAGGATCTTGGGGCGAGAGCGTGATTTGGTGTATCGTCGGCTCCGGGACTACATCTGATCCATAGAGATACGACATGAGTCCGCCCATAATCGCCATCAGCTTGACCTGGTTGATTACCGGGAGACGCTCCAGATAAGCCTGGTACTCCTCACGGTGGGACAAAGAGATCCCGTTTGCTACCAAAAGGCTGTCCAATGTATTGCCTTCCTGGGCCACATCGGGCAGATATGGCCCCATGACTGCATATCCGTCCTTATTCTCCAGCTCAAGAACGCAGAAACACACAGAAAATGAGGTGGTAATCTGACAAACTGTTTTCGCAGGACATTGGAAAAGCACCCCTCCGAACAGCAAAGAATCAAAGTTTTGGCGAATGCCCTCTGGTGTAAGTGTCTGATCCAGATATTCTTCGGGAATCAGTTTGCGGCTGACAAGAATCAGGTTGATATCCAAAAACAAGTGAACCAGGTTGCAGAAATGACGAAAGCGGATGTGCTGTTTCTGAGATCGCATGGCAAACTCCCCTTTATGCGGTTTGGAAGCGGTACAAGCCGCTTTTTGCTTATGTCCATTATGACACATTTCTTTAGGATAGTAAAACATTTTTTCAATTTATTAATTTTCAAAAAAATTTACTATTTCTCAAAAGCTTATCATAACGTTTTCTCTCTCAAAAACTTAAACTACGATTATCAACAGTTTTACAACAATTACACAACAAAATTTCGATTTTATGAAAAGGAGTGAATGTTTATGGCAAATCTGAAGGGAAATCCATATTTCCTGGATGATGAGGCAATTCAGTGGGTACAAGACACCATTCAAGGCATGACTGCTGAGGAAAAGATCGGGCAGCTGTTCTTCAATATGGGATCCTCCAGAGAGGAGGACTATTTGAAAATGACTGTGCAGAAATACCACATCGGCGGTGTGCGGTATAACCCTGGCCCCTCCGTTGAGATCCGGGAACAAAACCGAATCCTCCAGGAAAATGCGAAGATTCCTTTGCTTATCGCCTGCAACACGGAGACCGGCGGCAACGGTGCCTGCACCGACGGTACCTATCTTGGCAGCCCAGTAAAAATTGGCGCCACCGGCGAGGAGAAGTACGCTTATGAGCTGGGCCGCATCTCCAACAAGGAAGCGCTGGCCATCGGCTGCAACCTGAGCTTTGCTCCTCTCTCTGATATCAACCAGAACTGGCGCAACCCGGTAATCTCTTCCCGGTGCTTTTCTAACGATACAGACACCGTCTGCCGTATGACTCAGGCCTATTTCAAAGGTGCTCACGAGAATCCCGGTTTTGCCTGCGCCGCCAAGCATTTCCCCGGCGACGGCCTGGACGAGCGGGATCAGCACCTCTCTCCCAGTATCAACAGTGCCGACTGTGATACTTGGATGAACACCTACGGCAAGGTATATCAGGGCCTTATCGACCAGGGGCTGGAGGCCATCATGGCAGGACATATTATGCAGCCCGCTTGGACCCGCGCTCTGAATCCGGGAATCAAGGACGAAGACATCATGCCAGCCACCCTCTCTCCTGAGCTGCTTCAGGGACTGCTGCGGGGCAAACTAGGCTTCAACGGCCTGATTCTTACCGACGCCTCTCACATGGTGGGACTCACCTGCATGATGAAGCGCCGGGACCTGCTTCCTGCCGCCATTGCCGCTGGGTGCGACATGTTTCTCTTCTTCAACGACCTGGATGAAGACTTCAACTATATGATGGACGGTTATAAAAACGGCGTCATCACAGAGGAGCGGCTTCAGGATGCTCTGGAGCACATTCTTGGTCTAAAAGCGAAACTGGGCCTGCACTGCAAAAAGCCGGAAGATCTGGTGCCCCCGGTCTCCATGATGAAATCTGTGGTGGGCTGTCCGGAACACAAAGCCATGGCCTGGGAGATTGCGGACAAGAGTGTCACGCTGGTGAAAGACAAGGATCATGTGTTCCCCTTAACTCCGACCAAGTACAAACGCATCCTGATTGTCCCCGTCAAGGGTGCCTCCGGCGGCGCAATGGCCGCCATGTCCGCAAGCAGCAAGGGACCTTCCACCGCCGAAAAGGTAGCCCAGCGTCTGCGCCGCCGCGGCTTTGAGGTGGAGATTTATGAAAATCCTCTGACCAAAATGATGCGGGAACGGGCCGAAGCTGAGGCCAAAGCCAAATCGGAAGGGCGGCAGTTGGAGCCGGATGACGGCAAGGCTATGATGCTCTATTTTGCCGGAAAAACTCCCATCCAGGAATTTGTCCAGAACCAGGATCTGGTGCTTACCCTCAGCGAGGTCAACGGCATGGGACAGACCACTGAACGAGTCTCCTGGGCCATGAGCAAAGGCGGTGGAGAAATCCCTTGGTATGTCCATGAGCTGCCCGTGGTGGTGGCCAGTGTGGGACATCCCTTCCTGCTGGCCGATGTACCTCAGGCCCGCACCTACATCAACGCCTATGACGCCAAGGAAGATACGCTGGATGCCCTGGTAGAAAAGCTTTGTGGAGAAACTCCCTTTACTGGTGTGGATCCCGTAGATGCTTTTTGCGGCATGTGGGACACCCATATGTAATCAAATAAGGGATCTCCAGGCAACGGAGTATCCCAGGAAAGGACAAGATATTATGCGCAGCAAAACACTTATTACAAATGCCCGCTTTTCCAAACACCCGGAGCTGGGAAAGTGGGAAACAGTAACTCTACCCCACACCTGGAACGCTCTGGACGGCCAGGACGGCGGCTCGGACTATGATCGGGGGGCTTACACCTACTGCCTGGCCCTGCCGGAGCCCACCGCCGGAAAGCAACAGTACATTCAGTTTGAAGGTGCCAACCACATTGCCAGCGTCTATGCCGGCGACACCCTGTTGGGCGTCCATGAGGGCGGCTTTTCCACCTTCCGCTTCGACTTGACGCAGGCAATGGCTGCTGGCTGCCGGGAACTGCGGGTGGTGGTGGATAACCGGGCCTGCCATGTCTACCCCCAGCAAGCCGACTTCACCTTCTTTGGCGGCATTTACCGCACCGTAACTTTCCTGGAGGTGGAGCCTGCCCACTTTGACTTGATGTACCACGGTACTGACGGCTTGTTCGTCACCCCTCAGGCCGACGGCTCCCTCAAAGTGGAGGCCCTTACCGTAGGAGCCGAGGGCGGTACTGTCGTCTGCACAGTGCTGGATCCCTCCGGCCGGGAGGTGCTGAACCTCACCGCCCCAGCGGCCCAGCGCACCATCTTGGAGGTCAAAGTAGAGCATCCCGCGCTGTGGGACGGCCTGGACGCCCCCAACTGCTACACCGCCCGGCTGGCCCTCACCGGCCCGGATGGAGAGGCACTGGATCAGGCAGAGACCCGCTTTGGCTTCCGCTCCTTCTCGGTGGATCCCAATCAGGGCTTCTTCCTCAACGGCCGCAGCTACCCCCTTCACGGTGTGTCCCGCCACCAGGACCGTTTGGACAAGGGCTGGGCCATCTCCCGGGCTGATCATGACGAGGATATGGCCCTCATTCAGGAGGTAGGCGCCAATTATATCCGTCTGGCCCACTATCAGCACGACCAGTATTTTTACGACCTGTGCGACACCACCGGCATGGTGACCTGGGCCGAAATTCCCTTTATCACTGTTTTCATGCCGGACGAAAAAGCACGGGAGGATACCCTCTCCCAGATGACAGAACTGGTTCTTCAGAATTATAACCACCCCTCCATCTGCTTCTGGGGTATTTCCAATGAAATTACAGTGGGAGGCGACAGCGAGGCGCTCCAGGATAACTTGCGGGCCCTCAACGATTTGGTCCACCAGCTGGACTCCACCCGTCTGACCACGATGGCTCAGGTAACTATGCTGCCTGTGGAGTCCGAGCACAATCAGATCACCGATGTGATGGCCTATAACCACTACTTTGGCTGGTATATGAGCAGTGTGGATCAGAATGGTCCCTGGCTGGACAAGTTCCACGCCAAGTACCCCGACCGCTGCCTGGGTGTCAGCGAGTATGGCGCCGAAGCGGTTTTGAGTTGGCATTCCGCCGCCCCCAAAGTGAAGGATTATTCCGAGGAGTACCAGGCCTATTATCACCAGAAGATGTTGGAGACCTTCTCCACCCGGCCCTACCTGTGGTCCACAGCGGCGTGGAACATGTTTGATTTTGCCGCCGATGCCCGTGATGAGGGCGGCAGCCAAGGCCGGAATAACAAGGGTCTGGTGACCTATGACCGGAAGATCAAAAAGGATTCCTTCTATGCTTACAAGGCCTGGTGGAGCAAGGAGCCCTTCGTCCATGTAGCAGGCCGCCGTTTTGCGGATCGTGCGCCGGGACAGCGGGACATTAAGGTGTACTCCAATCAACCGGAGATTACCCTGCTGGTCAACGGTGTGGAGGCAGCATCCCAAACCGGCTCCCATGTGTTTGTGTTCCCCGACGTGGCCCTCAACGATGGCCCCAACACCATCACCGCCCGTTATGGTGCTGTGGAGGATACCATTACACTCAATGGTGTTGCCGAACCCAACCAAGACTATGTCCTGCCCGGTTTTGACCCCAATGACCAGGGCGTGACTAACTGGTTTGCTGACATTCAGGTGGACGGGGAGATGGAGTATCCCGAGGGATACTTCTCCCTGCGGGATACCATGGAGACCATTATGGCCAACCCCGAAGCATCCGATTTGCTGGAGAAGCATGCCGTCGCTCTGTTTGGCTCCATGGCTAAGTCTATGAAAAATATGTCCAGTGCCATGGGCATGATGGGAAAAATGTCCCTACAGGATATGATCCAGCTCTCCGGCTCCGGTCTGGACGAGAAGGGGCAGCTCTACCTCAACCAACAATTCAACAAAATTAAGAAATAACCTCACAGCGGGAAAGGAGCTTTTTGTGGCAAATCTCACCAACATGCGTCCCTTCGGCATGAGGGACAAGGTCTCATATGCGTTTGGCGATATCGCCAATGACTGTACCTTTATTCTTTCCAGCATGTTCCTGATGAAATTCTACATCAACGTTATGGGGGTGGAGAGCTGGATCGTGGGTGTGATGATGATGGTGGCCCGCATTGTGGACGCCTTCACTGACATGACCATGGGCCGCATCGTGGATCTGAGCAAACCCACCAAGGCCGGAAAGTTCCGGCCTTGGATCCTGCGAGGCTCCGGCCTGGTGGCGGTGGCTAGCTTTCTAATGTATGCGATTTGGCTGGAAAACGCCTCTATGCCTGTGAAAATTGTGTGGATGTTTGTGACCTACCTGCTTTGGGGCAGCGTGTTCTACACCATGGTCAACATTCCTTACGGCTCCATGGCTTCCGCCATCACCTCCGACTCCACCCAGCGCACCCAGCTGTCTGTGTACCGCAACGTGGGTGCCACCATTGCCGGCCTCATCATCGGCGCAGGCATCCCATTGGTGGTCTATAACGCCGACGGCAGCATCTCCGGCCAGAAGTTTTCCATGACGGCTGGGGTCATGTCTGTACTGGCAGTGATCTGCTACCTCATTTGCTACTTTGGTTCCTGTGAGCGGGTCAGCTTCGAAAAGCCTGAAAAGGCCGCCGACGCACCCAAAACCAATTTTCTCAAGAATCTCGTTTCCAACCGGGCTCTGCTGGCCATCATCCTGGCTGCCATCTTCCTGCTTCTCTCCCAGCTGACCCTGAGCGGCATGGCCCAATACATCTTCCCCGACTACTATCACAATCCCGACGCAGCTTCTCTGTCCAGCTTTTTCAGCAACATCGCAGTTTTGGTGCTGGCTTTCTTCGCCACCCCGCTGTCCAAGCGCTTTGGCAAGCGGGAAATCAGTATCGTGGGCATCCTCTTCTCTGCTGCTTCCTTCCTTGTCTGCTTCCTGCTGCGGCCGGAGAACGTATGGGTCTTTACCGCGTTTTACGTCATGGCCTATATGGGTCTTGGCGTGTTCAACACCGTAATCTGGGCCTGTATCGTGGATGTGATCGACTACGGTGAGGTGAAAAACGGTGTCCGGGAAGATGGCACCACCTATGCCTGCTACTCCTTCGCCCGGAAGCTGGGCCAGGCGGCCTCCTCCGGTCTCACCGGCGGACTGCTCTCCCTGGTAGGATATAACGAGTTTACCCGTACCGATCCCCAAGTCCTGGACGGTGTCTTCAATATCACCTGTATTGTCCCCATCATCGGCTTTGTCCTGGTGGCGCTGGTGCTGATCTTCTTGTATCCCCTGAGCAAAAAGGTTGTGGAGGCCAACAGTGCTGAGCTGGCCCGCCGTCACGCAAAGTAAGGAGCCTATCATGTCCATTTTTGATACCTTTCCCAAACGGCACGACTTTCTGGTGTGTGTGGACAGCGACGGCTGCGCCATGGACACCATGGATATCAAACACATCCGCTGCTTCGGCCCCTGCATGGTAGCAGAATGGGACCTGGACCAGTGGCGGGATCCCATCCTAAAGCGATGGAATGAGATCAATCTGTACACCATGACCCGGGGCATTAACCGTTTTCAGGGTCTGAGCCAAGCGTTGACCGAAATTGACGCCAAATACACCCCTATCGAGGGTGTAGCTGAACTGTCCGCCTGGGTAGCTGAAACCGACGAGTTGTCCAACCACGCTCTGCAAGAGGCCATTCATAATGGCGGCGGGATATGCCTGAAGAAAGCGTTGCACTGGTCTCAGGCTGTCAACATGGCCATTACGCAGCTTCCGGATGAGGAAAAAAAGCCCTTCCCTGGGGCGTTGGCTGGACTGGAGGCAGCCCACGCTGTGGCCGATGTAGTAGTGGTCTCCTCCGCCAACCGGGACGCGGTGGTGGAAGAGTGGGAGAAATACGGCCTGCTCCGGCATGTAGATCTGCTTCTGGCCCAGGACGCAGGGACCAAGTCCTACTGCATCGCTCAGCTGCTAAACAAGGGGTACGACCCCCGCCATGTACTCATGGTGGGGGATGCCCCCGGCGATCAAGCCGCTGCGGAGCAAAACGGTGTGTGGTTTTACCCCATTCTGGTTCGCCACGAATCGGAGAGTTGGGCTGAACTGACCGAGACTGCCCTAGACAAGCTGCTCTGCAGAAATTATCAGTCCTACGGACAGGAAAAAGCTGCGGCATTCCATCACAACTTAGGCGCGTAATGCAAAGGAGGTCATATTTTGGAACCTTTTTTAAGCAATGACTTTTTGCTGGACACCAACACGGCACGGCAGCTCTATCACAACTATGCAGAAAATATGCCCATCATCGACTACCACTGCCACATTGATCCCAAGGAGATCTGGGAGGATCGTCGGTTTGACAACATTGCCCAAGTGTGGCTGGGAGGCGACCACTATAAGTGGCGGCTGATGCGCTCCAACGGGGTGGAAGAGCGATATATTACCGGAGATGCCTCAGATCGGGAAAAATTTCAGAAATTTGCTGAGACCTTGCCTCGAGCCATCGGAAACCCCCTTTATCACTGGTGCCACCTGGAGTTGAAAAACTACTTTGGCTACTCCGGTCTCCTCAACGGGGACACCGCCCAGCAGGTGTGGGATCTGTGCAATGAGAAACTGCAGCACGACCCCACTATGAGTGCCCGAGGGCTTATTACCGCCAGCAATGTAGAAATGGTGGGCACCACCGACGACCCGTGCAGTGATTTGCATTGGCATGAAAAGCTGGCGGCCGACGCTTCATTTTCTACCAAAGTATGCCCAAGTTTCCGTCCAGATCCAGCTCTGAACATCCATAAGGATGGATTTCCTGCCTATCTGGACCGGCTGGAGCAAACGGTGGGCTTCCCCCTGAAATCTGTGGAGGATGTGTGCCAGGCTCTGAGCCAGCGCATCGACTACTTTGACCAGCACGGCTGCCGGGCTGCCGACCACGGACTGGACTACGTGATGTTCCGTCCAGTGGACAAGGCTGCCGCTACGAGCGCCATGGAAAAGGCCCGCTCTGGGCAGGCGGTTACACGGGAAGAGGCCGAAGGGTATCAGACCTGCTTGCTTGTTCACTGTGCCCGGGAGTATGCCAAACGGGGCTGGGTCATGCAGCTCCATTTCAGCTGCATGCGCAACCCCAACCGACGCATGCTGGCCCGTCTGGGCCCGGACACCGGCTTTGACTGCATGGCAGTCACGGACAGCTGTGCCGCTACCTATGGGCTTATGGACGCTCTGGAACAGGAAGGCAATCTGCCCAAGACGATCCTTTACAGCCTGAATCCCGCTGACAATGAGTGGATCGACACTCTTCTTGGCGCCTTCCAGGGCTCCGAAGTACCAGGCAAGATCCAGCATGGCTCTGCCTGGTGGTTCAATGACAATAAAACAGGCATGACCGAGCAGCTCACCTCCCTGGCAAACCTGAGCGTTCTGGGCAATTTTGTGGGCATGCTCACCGATAGCCGCAGCTTCCTCAGCTACGCCCGCCACGAATACTTCCGCCGTATTTTGTGCGCCCTGGTGGGCCGCTGGGTGGAAAACGGGGAATTGCCTTATGACTTGGACTACTTGGGCGGTTTGGTGCAGGACATCAGCTGCCGCAACGCTAAACGCTATTTTAATCTCTAAAACAATAGGAGGAGTAACATGAAACTTTCCTTTCGATGGTATGGGGACTCCGACCCCGTTACTCTGGAGCAAATCAGTCAGATCCCCGGCATGCACAGTATCGTTACGGCGGTCTATGACGTCAAGCCCGGCGAGATTTGGCCCGAGGAATCGTTGGCCCACCTGAAGCAGGCCTGTGAGGCCCATGGCTTGGTGTTTGATGTGGTGGAATCCATCCCGGTCAGTGAGGACATCAAGCTGGGCACCGATAAGCGGGACGCCCACATTGAGGCGTACTGCGAGAACGTCCGTCGCTGTGCCAAGTATGGCGTCAAATGCATCACCTATAACTTTATGCCCGTCTTCGACTGGACCCGCACCCAGTTGGACAAGAAGGCCCCCGACGGCTCCACTAGCCTGGTGATGTACTGGGATCAGCTCAAGGGGCTGGACCCCCTGAAGGACGACATCCATCTCCCCGGCTGGGATGCCAGTTACACCCAAAGCGAAGTCCGGGATCTGATCCGGGCTTATGGTGAGTTGGGAGAAGAGGGTCTGTGGAAAAATATTGAGATTTTCCTGAAAAAAGTTATCCCTGTGGCCGAGGAGTGCGGCGTGGTCATGGCACTCCACCCCGATGATCCCCCCTACCCCATTTTTGGTCTGCCTCGTGTTGTTACCTGCGAGGAAAATCTGGACCGCTATCTCTCCATCGTGGACTCCCCGGCCAATAGTCTGTGTCTTTGTACCGGCTCTCTGGGATGTGCCAAGTTTAACAACATCCCCGCTATGGTACGTAAATATTCCGCCATGGACCGCATTGGGTTTATGCACATCCGCAATGTAAAAATCATGGAGGACGGCTCCTTTGAGGAGCGCGCCCATCTGTCCTGCTGCGGCAGCCTGGATATGTATGAAATTGTCAAAGCGCTGGTGGAGACCGGTTTTGACGGCTATGTCCGCCCTGATCACGGACGAATGATCTGGGGTGAGACCGGAAAGCCGGGCTATGGTCTGTATGACCGGGCTCTGGGAGCCACCTATCTCAATGGCCTGTTTGAGGCCTGTGAAAAAGCAAACCGTGTTTAACCAAAAGGAAATACAGAAAGGACTGTGTAACATGGAAAAGAATGTTTTGAATACCGATCTGACCGGAAAAGTTGCTGTTGTCACCGGGGCCGGCGGCGTACTGTGCTCCGCCTTTGCCAAGGTACTGGCCCGGGCAGGAGCGAAGGTAGCCCTGCTGGACCTCAACCAGGAGGCTGCCCAGAAATTTGCCGATGAAATCACCGCTGAGGGCGGTGTGGCCAAGGCCTACGCCTGCAACGTGCTGGACAAGGATATCTGTTATTCCGTGGCCGATGCCGTGGAGGCTGATCTGGGCAAGTGTGATATTCTCATCAACGGCGCTGGCGGCAACAATCCCCGGGCCACCACCGATAAGGAGTACTATGAGGACGGCGATATCGACGCGGACACCAAGAGTTTCTTTGATCTGGACAAGAGCGGTGTGGAGTTTGTGTTTAACCTGAACTTCATCGGTACCCTCATTCCCACCCAAGCCTTTGCCCGGCAGATGGTAGGTCGTGAGGGCTGCAACATTCTGAATATTTCCTCCATGAACGCCTACACTCCCCTGACCAAGATTCCCGCCTACTCCGGTGCCAAGGCTGCCATCTCTAACTTCACCCAGTGGCTGGCTGTCCATTTCTCCAAAGCCGGCATCCGGGTCAACGCCATCGCCCCCGGTTTCTTCTCCACCAAGCAGAACCAGAAGCTCCTCTTCAATGAAGACGGCACTCCCACCGCCCGTACTGGTAAGATCCTGGCCGCCACTCCCATGGGCCGTTTCGGTGACACGGAGAAGGAACTGGCTGGCGCAGTGCTGTTCCTTCTGAACAACGAGGCTGCCAGCTTCATCACTGGAGTGTGTATCCCCATCGATGGCGGCTTCTCCGCCTATTCCGGCGTGTAACTCAGCTGATACCCTTTGATTGTGAGGTCTGATCCATATGGACGCTATTT
The DNA here is from genome assembly GCA_902497145.1 of uncultured Oscillospiraceae bacterium. GTDB lineage: Bacteria > Bacillota > Clostridia > Oscillospirales > Oscillospiraceae > Lawsonibacter. The sequence goes on along the minus strand of CABVDR010000009.1, from coordinate 32,652 downwards.
CTGATCGTATTGCACAGATCGGTGTGGTGCCGGTCATCAAGCTCAACCATCCGGAGCGAGATGCCGCCTTGTTGGGAAAGGCCCTTTGTGCGGGCGGCGTTCCTGTGGCAGAGGTCACCTTCCGTGCCTCCGGAGCTGCCCAAGCTATTCGGCTGATGCGCGAGGCATGCCCTGACATGTTAGTAGGTGCGGGTACTGTTCTCACCACCGCCCAAGTGGATGAGGCTCTGGAAGCAGGAGCTCAGTTTATTGTGACTCCTGGCCTTGACCCGGAGATCGTCACCTACTGTCAAAGCAAGCAGACGCCTATCTATCCTGGCTGCACCACCCCCACTGATTATCACGCCGCCTACAAGTTGGGATTAGAGGTGCTGAAATTCTTCCCTGCCGAACAGTCCGGCGGTCTGGCCAAGATCAAGGCTATGAGCGCCCCCTTCCCCATGTTCAAAGTCATGCCCACTGGTGGCATCTCCCTAAAAAACCTGAAGGAGTACCTGTCCAGCAATGTGATTTGTGCCTGTGGCGGCTCCTACATGGTGACCGCCGACCTGATCGATAATCAGAAATGGGATGAAATTACGGACTTGTGCGCCAAGTCCATTGAGCTCGTAAAAGAGGCACGTAAAAACAGCTAAGGTTGTTACCTTTGCTCAGCTGATGATCCAGCTCCAGCCCTGTAACTACGAACGTTTTATCCAAGCCAATCATCTGGAGTTCAGCTTCGGCGACCTGATCTACGCTCTGCTCCGTGGCAAGACAACCCAGGAGACCGTAAAGTTTGCCGTGGCTGCTTCCGCTTTGAAGCACACCATTGAAAAGGCTTCTATGGCTGGCTGACTTCATTCTAGCTGCTGTAATGAACTACATGCGCCGGCCCGACCTGACGATCTCATCAATGGCTTCTGGGGGCACCACGGCCTTCTGGGCAGGATGCTGGAGTTGACATTTAAAGAGTGCCAAAGAGCAAACAAAACATGGCAAAATACCAACAAAATACAAGGAGCAAAAAATAATATAAATTCCTTGTCAATATTACATCAAAAACTGATACACCTGTTTCCAACCACAAGCCGCTGACTGGCATTACCATGCGCCGGTCAGCGGCCTTTTTCTGTCAACAGCGTTCAGAGCGTGTTGCCCAAGCTGCCATGCAAAGTTAGTTCAAAAGGGAATTGCTGATTTTCAAGATTGTACCTGGCAGGATATCCCTCCTACTGTGGGTGATAGTATTGTCCTCCTCGAGGCAGCGGCGTACCTGCTGCTCGTCCTCAATGGATAAAACAGCCCCCCGCTTATAGCCCCGCAGCAGCAGTTTTTTAAGAAGGTCTCCACCTCCGCCCTCCAACTGGGCCCGGAGGCCTGCATCAGGGACCTGTTATCGTTCAGCTGCCTGGGCTGCTGGTACCGCTGGGCGTGGAACACCAACTCTTCTTTGGAGGTAAAGAGGCTGTAGAAAAAGGTCTTAGATATGCCCACTTTCCTGCACAAGGCCCCAATACCGCAGTCGACCAGCCCCGGTCCGCAATACATTGAATTACCGCAGTCAACAGGGCCTCTTTTACCTGTTCCTGCTCCAGTTCGGCATATGCTTTTCGCACCACAACTGAAATTTACAGTCAATCATGCCTTTTCATATTTATTTGGCCCATTTTTTGAATTCTGCAGCATTTGTTTGGCGGACAAACTGGGATCTGTATGTTTATCTGCAAGGCTTAAAAACGATCGCAGAAAACAAGAAAAAAGCAAGGATTTCATGCCACGCAGCAAGGCAATTCTATGGTATGATAGAAAAACTCTGCGGAGGTGAGACGATGAAAGTAAATCCTATTGCCCATCGGCGTGTACTTGATTACGCATACACAGACATCGACACGCTATTCCGGGATTTTCACATTTCCGGCCAAGGTTACAGTGATGAGCAGGTAGAAGAAAGTCGCATCCAATACGGAAAAAACAGTTTATCGGGCCGGGCATCGGATACGGTACTCTATCGCTTGGGCCGTGCCTTTTTTAATCCGTTTACCATCATTTTATTTGTACTGGCATGTATTTCTTTTTTGACTGATGTGGTATTAGCGTCTAATTTTAGCCGAAATGTTACCACAGTGGTCATCATTCTATGTATGCTGCTCATCAGCGGTGCAGTACGGTTTGCCCAGGAACTGCGAGCAAAGCGTGTGGCTGACCGCCTGACAGGGATGATTGCTTCCACGGTGCTGGTGCGCAGGAGCGGGAAATGGGTCAGAGTGTCCTCCACTGAGTTGGTGGTGGGCGATCTGGTGCGCCTTTCTGCCGGCGACCGTGTTCCGGCGGACATCCGACTGACTACGGCAAAGGATCTGTTCGTTTCACAGTCGGTCATCACAGGCGAGAGCGAAATTCTGGAAAAGGATGCCCGAACGCTTTCCCACGGACAGGCCCAGTCTTATGCCCAATACCGCAATCTCGTTTTCATGGGCTCTGCCCTGACTGGCGGCAGTGGGGAGGGCGTCGTACTAGCTGTGGGAGAGGACACCGTTTATGGCGGCTTTACGGCGATGGAATCCTCCCAAAAGAATGGATTTGATCGAGGTGCGAATTCCATTGCATGGGTACTCATCCGCTTTATGGCTGTACTGGTTCCGGTGGTTTTGATTGCCTGTGGCCTGACAAAAGGTGACTGGATTTCCGCATTTTTGTTTGCACTGTCTGTTGCCGTGGGCCTGACACCGGAAATGCTTCCCATGGTTATCAATGCCTGTCTGGCAAAGGGCAGCGCAGCCATGGGGAAAAAGCAGACTGTGGTGAAAAACATCAATGCTATGCAGGGATTCGGCAGCATGGATGTCCTGTGTGTGGATAAGACCGGTACCCTGACTGGAGACAAGATTACCCTGGAATACTATATGGATATTCTGGGCAACGAGAGCACAAAAGTTCTGGATCTTGCCTATTTGAACAGCCTATATCACACCGGCGTCAGCAATCATCTGGACAGTGCTCTTCTGCAGTGCCGCCAAATGCCAAACCACCAGTTTCATTTTCAAGAATTAGCTTCCCAATACCCAAAGCTGGACGAACTGCCTTTTGACTATGAGCGACGGTTTACCAGCGTTTTGGTCAGCCATGGAGAAGAAAACCTGCTGATCGTCAAGGGCAGCATTGACGAAGTATGCCGTCGGTGCAGCAGCGTGGAGTACAAAGGCGAACGTCACACTATGTCCGGCGACGGAATGGAAAGTGTCCGTGCCATTGTGGACGAGATGCTGGAAGACGGGATGAAAGTATTGGCTGTGGCCTATCGGTCGCTGAAAGAGGGAACACTGTCACAAGAAGACGAGCACGACTTCATCCTGCTGGGATATCTGGCGTTTTTTGATGCACCCAAGAAAAGTGCCGCCGGGGCAATTCAAAAATTACAAAAACTCCATGTAGGGGTACGAGTACTGACCGGAGATCACCGGGATGTCGCTCTCTCTGTCTGCCGGAGGCTGGGCATCGACACCGCGCAAACGCTGACCGGCAGAGAATTGGAGCAGTTGGGCAAGGATGAGCTGCCTATAAAAATCGAACACACTACCCTGTTTGCGGAGCTGTCTCCCAAACAGAAAGTGCAGGTCGTACAAATTCTGCGTTCTAACGGACACACTGTGGGCTTTTTGGGAGACGGTATGAACGACCTGCCGGCCATTGTAGAGTCGGACGTGGGCATATCCGTGGACACCGCGGCAGAGGCTGTTAAGGAAGGGGCAGATGTAATCCTGCTGAAAAAGGATCTCAATGTGCTGGAAGCAGGAATCCAGGAAGGCCGAAGGGCCTTTGCCAACGTGTCCAAGTACATTAAGATCACAGCTTCCTCCAATTTCGGCAACATCCTCTCCATTGTGATTGCCAGTGTCTTTCTGCCCTTTTTCCCCATGACATCGCTGCAGCTCTTGCTGCTGAATCTACTATATGATATTCTGTGTCTGGTTCTCCCCTGGGACTATGTGGACGAGGAAATCTGCTCCCGACCTCTGGAGTGGTCCGGCAGGACTCTGGGCCGCTTTATGCGTTTCTTTGGACCAATCAGCTCCTTTTTTGACATCCTCACCTTTTCCTATCTGTTCTTTGTGCTGTGTCCCGCAGTGTGCGGAGGAAGTTTTTTCTCCTTGGTCGGAAGCGGCAAGGAACTGCACTTTATTGCCCTGTTCCAAACCGGATGGTTTCTGGAATCCATGTGGACTCAGGTACTGATTCTGCACCTGCTGCGCACGCCCAAGGTGCCGCTGCTGCAAAGCAGACCCTCCCGTCCGGTGATGCTGGTCACCTTGCTTGGCACCCTGTTCTTTACCGTTCTGACGTTTACCCCAGCTGGCAGACTACTGGGACTCACTCCACTTCCCATAGGGTATTTTGGCTTCCTGGCCATTGTCGTTTTACTGTATTTGATCTGGGTTACGCTGGCCAAAAGCTGGTATATCCGCCGTTACCGTGAATTGCTGTGAGAAAGGAGGAATTCTGTGATGAAAAAACATATCGGATTTATCGCGCTGGATTTCTCCTTTGCCCGCTGGCTTTCCGATACACTTCGTACCGCTCCCCATACCCACTCTGCCCAGGATCTGCTGGAAGGGTTGGGGGATCTGATGAACGGCAGCACGGAGTCTCTCATGCTGGAACTGGGAGAACGGGAAGGCGAAGCTGCGGCAGAGGATACCCTCCGCTGCGGTGGACTCTCCATTGATCTAAGGCTGCGCAGAGTCAACCGGGATGGAGCAGAGATTTCATTAACTCCAAAAGAGTTCGATATCCTGTATTTTTTGGCCCGCAACCGTGGCGAGGTATTTACAAAGGAACAGATTTACCAAGCCGTGTGGGAAAGCGACTACTTATTGGATGACAGCAACATTATGGCTTTCATCCGGAAGCTGCGAAAGAAAATTGAGCCCAACCCCGACTCCCCCCAGTACATCCTTACAATTTGGGGCATTGGATACAAATTCACCGACAAACTATAAGTTTTAAGTTCTTACCAAATCGCAAGAAAATCGCAAGGTTTTGGCCCTGTGATTTTTCTTGCGATTTTTTTATACTCATTCAGGACGCAAGAAGGGAGGGAACGACATGGATTCTGACGGCAGTCCTCAACGATCGGTGCAGTATAACATACATGACATGGAGTTCCGGCTCCCTATCGACTGTACCGCCTTGAACACACGCAAGGAGGTAAAAAATGATGAAGAAAAAAGAAAATCGCCGTTTAGTGCGCCAGGCCATACACCAGGCTGTCCTCCGCGACGAGCAGAACCGCCGCATTCAGGATGCGGCAACTGTCCCGGCCAGCACTATCCTAAGGGAGCTTCATGCTCCGCTGGGAGGACTTTCTCCGGAGGCCATCGCCGCCAGTCGGGCCCAATACGGCAGCAACAAGGTAACGCACGAGAAAAAGAAATCCTTCCTCAGACGGCTGGTTGGCGCGTTTGTCAATCCCTTTACTGCCATCCTGCTCTGCCTTGCTCTGGTGTCCACCATGACAGATATGGTATTCCCCTATTTCTCGCTGTTTGGCAGCGTGCCTGAGGATTTTGACTGCCTGACGGTGGTCATTATTCTGACCATGGTCATAATCTCCGGGACTCTCCGTTTTGTCCAGGAATCCAGAAGCGGCAGCGCGGCGGAGAAGCTGCTGGCCATGATCACAACCACCTGCACGGTCACCCGTAAGGGACAGGAAAAAGCGGAAATTCCTATGGATGAACTTGTGGTGGGCGACATAGTTCACCTGTCTGCCGGGGATATGATTCCCGCTGATGTGCGCATTCTGGAGGCAAAGGATTTGTTTGTCAGCCAGGCCAGTCTCACCGGTGAAAGTGAACCTGTGGAAAAGCAACCGCAGGTAAACCAGGAAAAAGAAAGCCTAACCGATTATACTAATATTGCCTTTATGGGCAGCAGTGTGGTTTCCGGCAGTGCCGTTGCTGTGGCGGTCTGCGTAGGAGACGATACTCTCTTTGGTTCCATGGCCTCTGCGGTGGCGGGAGAGGCGACCGAGACCAGCTTTACCAAAGGAGTCAATGCTGTCTCCTGGGTGCTCATCCGCTTTATGCTGGTCATGGTTCCCCTGGTATTTTTTATTAATGGCATCACCAAGGGAGACTGGCTGGACGCCTTCCTTTTCGGCATCTCCATCGCTGTGGGGCTGACTCCTGAAATGCTGCCTATGATCGTAACCACCTGCCTGGCCAAAGGTGCGGTGTCCATGAGCAAAAAGCAGACCATTGTCAAGAATCTGAACTCCATCCAGAACTTCGGGGCCATCGATATTTTGTGTACCGATAAGACTGGAACTTTGACCCAGGACAAGGTGGTTCTGGAGTACCATCTCAACGTAAATGGTGAGGACGACACCCGGGTGCTGCGCCACGCCTATCTCAACAGCTACTTCCAGACCGGCTACAAGAATCTTATGGACCTGGCTATCATCCGCAAAACGGAGGAGGCCGAAGCGGCGGATTCTCGACTGGTGGATCTGTCGGAGCACTATGTGAAGGTAGACGAGATCCCCTTTGACTTTACCCGTCGGCGGCTGAGCACCGTGGTACAGGACAAGGCCGGAAAGACCCAGATGGTGACCAAAGGTGCTGTGGAGGAGATGCTCTCTATCTGCTCCTTTGCTGAGTGCGATGGCGAGGTTCAGCCTCTGACGGGAGACGTGCGCCAACGAATCCTTCAGACAGTGGATAGTCTCAACGACAAGGGCTTTCGTGTGCTGGTCATTGCTCAAAAGAGCAACCCCTCTCCCGTGGGGGCGTTTGGCGTAAAGGATGAGTGCGACATGGTGCTTATTGGCTACCTGGCTTTCCTGGATCCGCCCAAGGAGTCTACCGCGGATGCCATCCGGGCCCTGAAACACTACGGCGTGACCACCAAAATTCTGACCGGTGACAACGACAAGGTGACCCGTACCATCTGTAAGCAGGTTGGACTGAAGGTACGCAACATGCTGCTTGGCTCTGATCTGGACGCTATGAGCGACGCTCAGCTGGCAAAGGCAGCGGAGTCTACCGATGTGTTTGCCAAACTTACTCCCGACCAGAAAGCCCGGGTAGTCTCGGTACTGCGGGAAAGCGGCCACACTGTCGGATTTATGGGGGATGGCATCAACGATGCCGCCGCTATGAAGGCCGCCGACATCGGTATCTCCGTAGATACTGCGGTAGATGTAGCTAAAGAGTCGGCAGATATCATCCTGCTGGAGAAGGACCTGATGGTTCTGGAGCAGGGCATTATCGAAGGCCGCAAGACCTATGCTAACATGATCAAATACATCAAGATGACCGCCTCCTCCAATTTCGGCAATATGTTCTCGGTCCTGGCTGCCTCTGCCCTGCTCCCCTTCCTTCCCATGATGAGCGTACATCTCATTTTCCTCAATCTGATTTATGACCTGTCCTGTACCGCTATTCCCTGGGACAATGTGGACGAGGAGTTCATCACCAAACCTCGGAAATGGGACGCCTCCAGCGTGGGCAACTTCATGCTTTGGATCGGGCCCACCAGTTCCATCTTTGACTTTACCACCTATCTCTTCATGTACTTTGTCTTCTGCCCTATGTTCGTCTCCGGCGGCGTACTCTTCAACGACTTGGCCGCCCATTTCAGCGGTGCCGAGCTGGCCCTGATGCAGGCAAAGTATATCGGGCTGTTCCAGGCAGGCTGGTTTGTGGAATCTATGTGGAGCCAGACGCTGGTCATCCACATGATCCGCACACCGAAGCTGCCCTTCCTCCAGAGCCGGGCTTCTGCGCCTCTGACACTGCTCACAATGACAGGCATCACCGTGCTGACGGTAATCCCCTTCACCCCCTTCGGTGCTATGCTTGGATTTGTTGCCCTGCCTGCTGCTTACTTTGCTTACCTGATCCCTTGTATCCTACTCTATATGGTGCTGGCAACCAGCCTGAAAAAGGCCTATGTACGCCATTACGGCGAATTACTTTGATGATTGGAGGAATCTGTATGACCTGGTCTAAGCTGTGGATGGACTTGTTTGGAAACACGTCCTTTTGTGGAATTGACATGGGCTTCTGGGTCGCCTTGTCTGCCGTTTTGCTCATTGTCATTGTGATGAATGCAGTGTTTTGGGGGATGAAGCCCAAAGAGAAACCTGGAAGCACAGGGAAGTAAATATTCCCGTTTTTGCTGCAATGCGCCAGTGGCATGGGAGTAGGTGTTCAAGGTGGTGGTGCTGGATACACAGCCCAAGATGACGGAACAGGCGTTTCGTCAGAGACCTACCCCCTGCCACATGCTGCGGGGGCGGACAAAAAGCTCATCCGGGAACATCGCTGACACTGTGAACCTTTTTATTGCTTTATTGCAGGCTGCCGTAATTTGCGGTATACTAAAAAAAATACCGCAAAAAGGAGAACTGTTCCATTATGCTGTATAATGAACGTGCTGAACTGATCTTGCAGCAACTCCAACTTCAGTCCACAGTAAAGGTAGCGGAACTGAGCCAACTTTTGCAGGTTTCGGTGGATACTGTCCGCCGTGATCTGAAAAATATGGAGCAGGAGGGCCGGATCAAATACATTCGGGGCGGTGCCTGTCTGCCCGAAGACAGAAATTCTTTTTCCAATTTTACCGGACGGGAAATCATTCATAGTGAGCTGAAGCGGGAGGCTGCCCGCAAGGCAATGGCATTGATTAGCGAGGGAGACGTAGTCGCTCTTAACTCCGGAACAACCAACACGGTGCTGGCACAGGAGCTGGTTGGTCTGAATCTCAAGTTTACTGTGGTAACCAACAACTACGCGGCACTCAGTGTCCTGATGCAAAATCCTGCCATCCGGCTGATTGCCGTGGGCGGCACGATGGATCCTTTGGAGCGTTCCACCTATGGGACAGTGTGTGAAGCGGAGTTTGCCGCCTATCGCCCGGATCTGGCCTTTCTCTCCATCAACGCTGTCAACTATCAGGATGGCTATACGGATTTCCGCTTGGATGAGATTGGCATAATCCGGCTTTTGGCGCAAAACTCCCGCAGGGTCATTGCAGTGATGGACTCCAGCAAGCTGGGGCAGTGTTCCAAATGTATGGCACTCTCGCCAGAACAGGTGGATCTGTTGCTGATGGATGACCATATCCCTCCCGAAGTGAAGGACAAATATCGAAGCAAAGGGATCGAGATTCAGTAGAAAATCTTGATATGTAAAAAACCGCAGGGATGAAACCTGCGGTTTTTTGCGCTATTTTTTACATATATTTGATATGGACATGCTTGATTTTGCGGTATTATGCCGTTTATAATTTGACCGTAATCGCAAACAACAGCACAAAGCAGCAGACAAAAGCAAGGAGTGTTGGACATGGCGGAAATGAACCGCATTCAGATGATCGTGTTTGACTGGGCTGGAACCACCACGGACTACGGAGGCGTGGCACCCAGCGTGGTATTTAACCGGGTGTTTCAGGAGGAAGGGATTTACCTGACCAAAGAGGAGATTAACGCACCCATGGGCATGGAGAAAAAGGCCCACATCCGGGCGCTGCTCTCCTGCCCCTCCGGAGGCCGGCAGTGGAACGAGCGGTACGGCGCGAGCTGGACTGAGGAGGATGTGGAGCGTCTGTATGAGAAATTTGAAGGCATCCTGTACCAAATGGTGGCGGAATACAGCGTTCCCATTCCGGGCGTGGTAGAGACCGTGCGCCAGCTGCGGGAGAAGGGACTGAAGATTGGTTCCACCACAGGCTACACCTCTCAAATGATGAAGCAGGTGCTGCCCCGAGCGGCGGAGCTGGGCTATGAGGCTGACTGCGTGGTGACCCCTGACGTGACCGGGGCCAGCCGCCCCACTCCTTTCATGCTCTACGAGTGCATGCGCCGGCTGAACGTGTATCCGCCCCGGGCTGTGGTGAAGGTGGGCGACACGGTGGTGGATATCCTGGAAGGGAAGAACGCCGGAGCCTGGAGCATCGGCATCCTCACCGGCTCCAACCTGCTGGGGCTGACCCAGGCCGAGTACGAGGCCATGAATCCAGAGGAGTTGGCGCAGCGCAAGCAAAAGGCAGCGGAGCGCTACACGGAGGCGGGAGCCGACTTGGTCATTGACTCCATCCGCGATCTGCCCGCCGCAGTAGCCGAGCTGGAGCGCCGCATGGCAGAACAGGAGGCGGCACGTTGAACCGGTACTATAATCCCGTCCAGACCATAGAAGGGGCCGGCTGCACCGCGGAACTGACTGGGCTTCTGGAAAGCATGGGGCTGGCGCGGCGGAATGTGCTCCTGCTGGTGTGGAGTGAGGCAGTGCTGGACCTGCCCGCCTTCGCAAGCCTGTCCAACGCCGGTTTCACGATTCGCGGTCAGGTGTTTCGAGCCTCCAATCCTACGGTGGAGCAGCTCTTTGAAACCTATCAGGCCACCAGAGACTTCGCCCCGGAGGCAGTGGTGGCCGTGGGCGGCGGAAGCATTATGGATGTGGGAAAATCCCTGTGCTGTCTGTACGGAAAAGAGTTATCCGACACAGATGCCCTGCGGCGGCTGATCGAGGAAAAGGACTACGGCCGGCCCTCCACCCGGTGGATCGGCGTGCCCACCACGGCGGGTACGGGTAGTGAGGTTACCTGCTGGGCCACGATTTGGGACCCGGAAAGGGACGCCAAGCGCTCGGTGGAATGCCGTGAAAATTACGCCTTTGCCGCCCTGGTGGACCCGGAGCTGGCAGCAGGGATGCCGCTGCCCCTGGCAGTGTCCTCCGCCCTGGACGCGGCGGCCCACGCCATTGAAAGCTATTGGGCCAGGGGGACCAATGCCGTGTCCCGGGGTCTGGCTCTGGAGGCTATCCGCACGATTATGAGCGGTATGGATGGCCTGCTGTCTGGGACTATGGAGGCCCGCGACGCCATGGCCCGGGGCAGTATGCTGGCGGGGCTGGCCTTCAGCAACACCAAAACCACCGCCTGCCACTCCATCTCCTACCCGTTGACCATGCACTGCGGCATTCCCCATGGGGCGGCGGTGAGCCTGTTGCTGGGGCCGGTGTTCCGGCTTAATGCCCCGGCGATTGCCCAGCCCGGCCCTCTGCTGGATGCCTTGGGCGTCTCGACCCCGGAGGCGCTGGAGAAGAAGATCCGTGATATTCTGGGCCGCTCTGGCCAGCCGACCACACTGTCGGCGTGGGGCGCACAGCGGAAGGACCTGCCCCGTTTGGCGCAGTTGGGCATCACCAAAGGGCGGGCAGACAATAATCCGGTTCCCATTGATGTGAAGACAATCCTCTCCATTTTGGAGCAGATCTATTAAAAAGAAAATGAAACAAGAACAGAACTAAAAAGGAGCTTGCATCACATGAACATCAGTAAGAAGGTTTTGTCCATGACTCTGTCCGCCGTGATGGCGGCCTCCCTGCTGGCCGGCTGCGGCACCTCTGGAGGCACTGATACATCGGATGCCGTCAGCAGCCAGAGTTCCAACCCCGGCGGCGAGGATGGTGTGTTCACCATCGCTTACGCCCCCAACGAGTCCACTGCTGAGAGCGCTGACGCCCGCAACGGCCTTGCCAAAGACCTGGGTGAGTTCCTGGGCTGCGAAGTGGAAGAGATCCAGGCCAGTGATTACAACGCCATTATCGAGGCTCTGCGCACCGGCAGTGCCGACATGGCCTACATGGGCTCTCAGGCCCTGGCCTTGGGCGTGGAGCGCACTGATCTGGAACCCATCGTCATGAAGGCAGAGGATGGCGACCCAGACAAGGCGATCTATCACTCCGTGTTCATCACCAGCAGCGCCAACGATGACATTAACTCCATCACGGACATCAAAGGCCGCACTATGGCCTTTGTGGATCCCGACTCCACCTCCGGCAACCTGGTACCCACCGCCGAGATCATCAAAGCCTTCCCAGAGGACGAACTGAACTCCGATATGCTTCACACAAACGGGGATTTCTTTGAGGCGGTGAGTTTCTCTGGATCCCACCAGGCGGGCCTTCAAGCAGTGATAAAGGGCGATGTGGATGTGGCCCCCATCTCCGACCAGATCCTTGCTTCTGAGATTGCCAACGGCAACGCCTCTGAGAGCGATGTGAAGATCATCCATGAGTCCGGCGCCATCCCTGCGGAGGCTATGGTGGTGGCCGAGCATGTGGACCAGGCAACCCGGGACAAGCTCACCGAGTTCCTTACCAGCTATGAGAATGAGGACTACTTCACCGATGTCATTAAGGTCCCAAGCGCCCGCTTCGTTGAGTGCGATATGAGCGACTACGAGGCCATTATCGAGCTCAACAAGATCATCAACGAGTTTTAAACCACAGACGCACAGGAGGAACAATATGGAACCGATCCTACGATTTGAAAACGTATCTAAACACTACCCCAACGGTGTGCACGCACTGAAAGGCGTGTCCTTTGAGGTGGCAGAGGGGGAGTTCATCTCCGTCATCGGCCCCTCCGGGTCGGGAAAATCTACCCTTCTGCGCGCCATTAACCGTTTAATCTCCATCAACGGCGGCATTGTCTGGCTGGACGGCCAGTCGGTCTCCGCCCAGCGGGGAACGGCGCTGCGGCAGCTGCGGCGCAAGGTCGGCATGATCTTCCAAAACTATAACCTGGTGTACAGCCTTTCGGTGCTGCAAAACGTCCTTCACGGACGGCTGGGTTATATGGGCGGACTCAAGGGTGTGTTCGGCCTATACAGCGAAGAGGACAAGCAGGAAGGACTGGATCTCCTGAAGGAGCTGGGGCTGGAGGAGTTTGCCTATCATCGGGCCAGCGATCTTTCAGGCGGGCAGAAGCAACGGGTGGGCATCGCCCGGGCCGTCATGCAGCAGCCTAAGCTGCTGCTGTGCGACGAACCCATCGCCTCTCTGGACCCCTCCAGCGCCAAGACCATTATGGACTTGCTCAAGAGTATGACCCAGAAGCGGAACATTGCCTGCATCGTCAACCTCCACCAGCTGGATGTGGCCCTGAAGTATTCCACCCGTATTATCGGTCTGTCCAAAGGAGAAATCGTGTTTGACGGCAGACCCGAGGAACTGGACGACGCCACCATTGAGCGGATCTACGGGACCTCCCGGGAAAATCTGATGATCGGAGGACATGGCGATGACCAAGCGGATCCCGCTCATTGCGCGTGACTTAAAGCGGCTCTACACCGGATTCCTGTTGGCAGCCGTGGCGCTGTTTCTGTTTTGCAGCTATCTGACGGAGTTTAATCCCATGGTGTTGGTGGCAAATGGGGACGCTTTCTGGGAATTCATCACAGAGGATTTCCTGCCCCCGGCCCTGCCACCAGCCAGCCGGATTCCCGGTGTCTTTTCCAGTGTTCTGGTAACCCTAGCCCTGGCTATATCTTCCACCACGGTGGCAGCCATCCTAGCCTTTTTCGTGGCCCTGTTCGGCAGTGAGAAGGTCTCGCCCTTTCCCCGCTTTGCCAAGGTGGTACGGGGCTTTGCTACCTTCCTGCGCAATATCCCCGCCTTGGTGTGGGCCTTCATCTTATTCTCCTCCCTGGGCATTGGCACCGGTGTGGGCTTCGTGGCCCTGTGCATCACCAGCTTTGCTTTCATGGTTCGGGCTTTTGTGGAGACCATGGAGGACGTGTCCCAGGATTGCGTGGAGAGTCTGCAGGCGGTGGGAGCTACCTTCCCCCAGCGGGTGGCCCAGGCGATCCTTCCCTCCTGCCTGAGTGGCTTTCTCTCCTGGTTTCTCTACTGCGTGGAGGTCAATATTCGGGCCTCCACCATCGTAGGGATGGTAGGCGGCGGCGGTGTAGGACTAACTCTCTTTTCCTACATCAAGAGCTTCCACTACGACGTTGCCCTCTCAATTATCCTGTTGATTGCCGTCATGGTCATCGCGGTGGATCAGATTACCGGTAAACTGCGGAAGGAGCTGTTGAAATGAACGCTGATATAGTTAAATATGCCTCCGGCACCGCGGCTCGGCCGGCACGGAGCGAGAGGACAAAAATTCCGGTAAAGTGCCGCCGGCGCAACCGGTTTATCCCGGCCTTTCTGGCTGGAACGGCGGTACTGTCCATCCTCAGCCTGCTGTATCTTGACATTGACTGGGGCAAGATGGCTTCCCGAGTACCAGACATCGGGTTGGTATTCTGGGACCTTTTTCACCTGGACTTCGCCAATATGGATCTGATCCTCTCGTCCCTGGTGGAGACCATCTCCATCGCGGTACTCTCGCTGCTGTACAGTCTGGTGCTGGGTATCCTGTTCGGGATGCTGGCGGCCCGGAATATCTTCCGTCTGCCCTGGCTGTCGTTGCTGACCCAGTCCTTCTTTACCTTCCTGCGGGCAGTACCTACCCCTGTGTGGGTACTGCTGATGCTGGTGTGCCTGGGCATGGGGCCGGAGGCCGGCGTAGCGGGTCTGTGCGTCCACACCACCGCTTTCTTCACCAAATCCTTCGCCCAGAGCTTCGAGAGCATACCGGATGAAACCATCGAGGCGCTGGAGGTTACCGGTGCCAGCCGCCTGTCAATCTTTGTCAATGCGGTGCTGCCAGCCGCTCTGTCCCAGATTGTGGCCTGGGCCGGAATGCGCCTGGAGACCAACTTCTCTGAGTGCGCTATTCTGGGTATGGTAGGCGCCGGCGGCGTAGGCTACGTTATCTCCAACAGCCTCCAGGGCTATGACTACGGAACTGCCGGTGTGGCTATCCTGCTGGTGTTCCTGGTGGCCTACGGCATCGAGCGATTCTTTGTCCGTGTTAAGAAAAAATTCTACTAAATAATTTCGGAAAATTGCATTTCTCATACGAAACAGCAAGCGAGCTTACTGGAGGTATCTCTCAGGCAGTAAGTCTGCTTGCTGTTTTTCGTGTGCAATATTTTGGATGATGTTTGGAGTGAGATGGTACCGTTTTTGCAGGATCTCTATCCTAGATAAAAATGCAATAACATTGTCCCCGCTCTGGTTGCCCTACAACGATCCAGCCGTGGCAGCGCACCTTGCGGTTTCTCTCCACTCGGACATTTTTTGAACGTCCATGCCGTAGCAGTCAATACTTTTTGATCGTATTTGGTACATTCCATAGGTACCTCCCAGACCGCCACGGTGGTGAGTTTAAGAAACCTGTCAACGTCCTTTCAATGGACAATCATTGACAGGTCAGGGTGCTGACGGTATGATAGGTCCAGCCCATGCAGATGGCCACAGTGGGAAGGCACCGCGATACGGACCAGGCATATCCGCCACTGAGCAAACAACGAGGTGATTGAAGTATGAAAACCAAGCCAATGTCCCGCCGCAAAAAGTGGCTCATCGTTGGGGGAACCGTTCTTCTGTTCCTGGCCATTCTGGCTGGGGTGTTTTTCTGGTATGTGTCCGATTATTACCGAGCAGAGGATGTGGCTCTTGAAGTGATGACCCAGGACAGCGGCATCTCAGTGCAGGATAATCTGACCATTCTCTCCCCTTCCCATCCCTCCGATACCGCCATCATTTTTTATCCCGGAGCCAAGGTGGAGGCAGAGGCCTACCTGCCCCTGCTGGATCAGATCCGTCAAACCGGAGTCACCTGTATTTTGGTACATATGCCTTTCCACATGGCGATTTTCGATGCTGATGCGGCGGAAGCGGTAATCGCTCAGTTCCCTGAGTTCCAGCACTGGTATATTGCCGGGCATTCTATGGGCGGCGCTATGGCATCCAAATTTGCCTCCGATCACCCTGACCAGGTAGATGGACTCATCCTATTGGGCGCCTATATCTACGGTGATTATCCGGATGAAAAGACTCTGACTATCTACGGCTCCCTCAACCAGAGCGTGGAGGATCACATCGACTACACAGAGAACACTGTGGAGATCGAGGGCGGCAACCACGCTCAGTTCGGCAACTACGGTCCGCAGAAGGGGGATCTGCCCGCCACGATCTCTGCCCAGGAGCAGCAGGCCCAGACAGTGGCTGCCATTGAGGCATTTCTGTCGAGAGCTGATTCTCAGGATTGAGGAGGGGCACAGGATGTTTTTCAAGAAAAAGCAGGAGCCACACACCTATGACAAGGAAAATCAGAAACCGGTGATCCGCTCCAGCATCTGCACTGGGGAAAAGACGGCGGGATTTCAGGATATCCGCACCGGGAAGTTTACCGAGGTCATGCTGATCCGCACCCCCAGTGACCTGGAGGAGTTCTGCCGCCTTTACGGCATTGGTAAGAGCGAAATTTCTACTCAATACTAAAAACAGAGCAGATCCCGGAAACGAATGGGATCTGCTCTTTCCTTTAACATACCAATTGGACATTTTTGATGTGCTGATGGAAGGCCTCCACCACCGGAGTGAGCGCCTGATCCTTTTTCCAGACCAGCACCGTTCCCGTCTCCATGGCCGGAGAAAGGGGCAGGAACCGGAGATCATCAAAGGCCAGGTTCAGGTCAAAGCCCAGCGCCGCTCCCACGCCGCATCGCACCATATTGGCGGCATTGAGAATCAGATTGAAGGTGGCGGCGATTTGCAAATGATCCCAACGATCTCCAAACCAACTGTCCAACTCTCTCTGTATGCTCTCCCGTCCACTGACCAGCAGAGGAACCGATTCCAAATCCTGTGGTGTAACCGCGTCCAGTTCAGCCAAGGGAGAATCTGCCCGCACCAGCACGCCCCAGCGGTCTTTCTCCTGCATCCGGCAGAAGGTATACTTGCCCACATCCACCGGCTCCGTCAGGAGCCCCATGTCCAAAAGTCCCATATCCAGCCGTTCCTTTACATCGTCGGCGTTGGCGCTGAAGATCCGGAAGGTAACCTTGGGATAGCGTTCCCGGAAGGTACGGATGGCCTGGGAGAGAAAAGTCATGCTCCGGGTCTCGCCCGCGCCAATGGCGATCTCGCCCATCAGTTCTGTCTCCCGGGCAGCAAATTCCCGAGTTGTTTTGTCTGCCAAATCCACCAGCTCCTGAGCCCGGCGGCGCAGTAACATTCCCTCATCTGTCAGAACGATATGGTAGCGGCTGCGGTGAAAGAGTTGCACCCCCAGTTCCTCCTCCAGCTGCATCAGCTGCCGGGACAGGGTGGGCTGGGTCAGATGGAGCAATGCAGCGGCCTTGGTGATGTTCTCCTCCCGGGCCACCGCCAGAAAATATCTTAAAACACGAAGTTCCATGGGCATCCCTCCTTGTTTCATCCTACCATTCCTGTCTCCCTCCCGCAAGATAAAAATGCCTCTGCAGAATAATTGAAAATAGAAAATGAGTATTTTACATTCCTGGGAATTAGATTTACAATGAAGCCAGAAGATGCGTAAGGAGGTTATTCGTATGAACGCATTGGTCGCCTATTTTTCCGCTACCGGCACTACCGCCAAGGCGGCAAAGGCTCTGGCAAACGCCGTGGGCGGGGAACTCTATGAGATCAAACCCGCTGTTCCCTACACCAGCGCTGACCTGAACTGGATGGACAAGAGCTCCCGCTCCAGCGTGGAGATGAAGGACGCCCACTCCCGCCCCGCTTTGGCTGACACCAACGCCCCAGTGGCCGGACACGATGTGATCTTCCTGGGCTTCCCTGTGTGGTGGTATGTGGCCCCCACCATCCTCAACACCTTCCTGGAGGCCTATGACTTCACTGGCAAAACCATCGTCCTCTTTGCCACCTCCGGCGGCAGTGGTCTGGGCAAGTCGGCCTCTGGACTGCGTTCCAGCGCCCCCGGTGCCAAGATCGTGGATGGCCGGATGCTCAATGGCCGCCTGAACGAAGCGGAGCTGAAAGCTTGGGCGGAAGGGCTGAAACTATAAAGCACCCTGGATATTGAAAAAATGTGGAGTGTCTATCGAGACACTCCACATTTTTTACATCTCTCTTTGCAGATACACCATATCCACTTTCTTAATTTCCATACCGGCACTCACTGCTTTTCATATACCAAATCCACGATCCCATTCCAATGTTCGGTTCCCACCAGTTTCAGCGGCAGTTTCTGAGGAAGCTCTGGAAATAGCCGCACGCCCTTGCCCAGCACTGTGGGGATGATCGACAGCCACAGCTGATCGATGTGGCCCTCTTTCAGCAGCTGCCTGGCCACAGACGCGCCGCCGCAAATCCAGACGTTGCCCTCATACGCCCCCTTCAGCTTGTCTGTCAGGGCAGTCAGCTCCCCATTCCAGAAAGAAATGTCCTTCCGATTCTCCTCCTGCCGGTGGGTTACCACATAACAGGGGCGGCCCTCATAGGGCCAGCTGTCCGGGGAGAGCTCCGTGACCAGCTGGTGATAGGTGGTCCAGCCCATGACGATAGCGTCCACCGTATCCAAAAACGCCGGGTAACTGCCGGGGGCGTCTGGCTCGCTGCCATCGCCCACCAGCCAGTCCACGCCGCCTTGCTCGTCTGCAAGATACCCGTCCACACTCATGGCGAGATATAACACAATCTTTCCCATGACACTCCCCTCCGTTGCCCTTATTGTACCCAAAAGTCATAAAAAGAACAAGACAAACAGAAACATGACAGACAGTTATCTGGTTCCTATGCTATAATACAGAAAAAAGCAGGAAAGGTAGTGCAGCTTATGCAGATGGAGCGGCTCAGAGGAATCGCTGCGCACCTCTGCCCGACCTGGAACCGGAGGAGTTATGGGAACAGCTTAGGCAGTTGACCCAAACCTTGGCCGACCGTTACAGGCGGAGGGCGGCATCCAGCTGACCTGCACCGAGACGGTTCACGCCAAGCGCTGGTGGATGCGTCCCTTTGTCCTCGGCTATCTGAAGCGGCAGCAGAGACTATACCTGGACGATTTGAGAAAAGAATTACTAAAATAAGCCGTGTTAATCTGCGTTGCTTGCGGCAACGGGCCATTCTCCCTACAATGTGAGCGAAAGGAGTGAGCCCAATGTTAAACGAAAACATAAAAGCACTTCGGAAATCAAAGGGGCTTTCCCAGCAGGAGCTTGCCACAAAGCTGAATGTGGTGCGGCAGACCATCTCGAAATGGGAACAAGGATTGTCCGTTCCGGACTCCGATTTGCTCATCGCCTTGTCAGAAGCCCTGGAGACGCCCGTGAGTACGCTGCTCGGGGAGAATGTGGCCGAGTCGGAGGTGGATGCGGTCAAAGCCCTCTCCGAAAAACTAGAGA
Source organism: uncultured Oscillospiraceae bacterium (assembly GCA_902497145.1). Lineage (GTDB taxonomy): Bacteria > Bacillota > Clostridia > Oscillospirales > Oscillospiraceae > Lawsonibacter. The sequence goes on along the minus strand of CABVDR010000009.1, from coordinate 13,601 downwards.
TCATCAATTTGCAGTTTGCACGGAGAAAGGCGATGCGAAAAGCAATCCTTCATTGGCTGCTCATCGCGTTATGTGCGGGCATTGTAATTGTTTCTGGGGTCTTAGTCATGCTAAATAGCCCTTACCTGGGTTGGAATTTCAGCGACCCGGAAACTGCCGTCATGGGTACGGCCTTTCATGCCTTTGAATGGCTCTTTGTCCGATTGGCCCCCTTTGTCCTGATCGCGGCAATTGTTGGAGTTTGTTTAACTAGGAAAAAAGCATAAAAATTTTCAGAAAGGCGGTCCCAAGGACTGCCCCTTATAAACGCCGCCAGACAAATATGAGCACGGAAAATCGGGCACGGGCCGCAGGTTTCCGGTATGCTGGAGGACAGAAGGACGGTGTGACCAATGGATTGGGTAACCAGCATTCATCAAGCGATCCAGTATATCGAGGAACATCTCCGGGAGGAGTTGACCATCCGGGAAATTGCGCAGCAGGCGGCTTTATCCCCCTTTTACTTTCAGAAGGGCTTTGCCATGCTGTGCGGCATGACGGTGGGCGACTATATCCGCCAGCGCCGGCTCTCCGCCGCCGGGCTGGAGGTCCTCACGACGGACCGGAAAATCATTGATATCGCGCTGGAGTTCGGCTATGACTCTCCGGACAGCTTCACCAAGGCTTTTTCCCGATTCCATGGCCTTACACCTGCCGCACTGCGAAAAAGCGGAGGCGCGGTTCGTTCCTTTGCTCCGCTTCGGATCAAAGTGACATTGGAAGGTGGTCAAAACATGGATTGCAAGATTATGAAAAAAGAGGCGTTTACGGTACTCTGCCGTGCAAAGACCTTCAAGTATGAGGACGCGGTGGCCCAGGTTCCCAAGTTCTGGGCCGAGCATTTTGCCGCAGGCGGCGGCAAAGTGGTATGCGGCATGTACGGCATCAATCTGGACGAGAGTATGGGCGGCAACGAGTTTGAATATCTCATCGCCGACAACTACGATCCCGCCAAGGAGATCCCAGACGGTTTCACCACCCGCACCATCCCCGCCCATACCTGGGCGGTATTTCCCTGCACCGGCCGGATGCCCCAGGCCCTCCAGGGACTGAACCAACAGATTTTCTCCCAGTGGCTGCCCACGAACCCCGACTATAAGATCGCCGCAGGCATCAATGTGGAGCTGTACAGCGATGCCAGCAAGTTCGAGAATGGAACCCAGGATCAGGACTACTACTGCGAGATTTGGATCCCAGTGGAAAAGAAGTAAACTAGGCAAATTTTCAACAACAAGTTAAGACTATGATAAGAGCCGCAATTTTGATACAATAGGTATCGAAATTGCGGTTCTTTCTTCATGATGCAGTTTCTGAAATCAGCACGAAAGCCAAACCGTGTCGTTCTCTTTTCGCCTTGTATCCTTTATGATCATATCAGCAGCTGCAAAGAATGGATTATGAGAGGAGAACATCACTATGAACACGGATAAAATTTTTGCGGAAGCCATTGCCAACGAATATGCCCCCAAGGACACTTCCAAGGTCGTCGCTCTGAGAAAGCTGGATTGGAAAGCAAAGCGCTCGGCGACACTCTTTGCCTACGGCTTTGGTATCGGGATGGCTCTGGTTCTCGGCCTGGGAATGTGTCTTTCCATGCAGGTGATCGGAGGCGGCGGCATTTTGATGACAGGGGCCGGGATCCTTCTGGGGATTCTGGGCATCGTGGGTGTGGGACTCAACTACCCCATCTACAAGAAGCTCCTGCGGTCCGGCAAGGAAAAATATGCCTTTGAGATTATGCAGCTGGCCCGGGAGATCAGCGAAGCAGCAGAATAAACGGAGAGGAGGGCGGCAAATGAACAAGTCCGAAAGCAAATACTTCAATACCGCCCTGCGCATGGATGAGGCCCTCATCGCACTGCTGGAGGAGAAAGACCTGGAATATATCACGGTAAAGGAGATCTGTCACCAGGCCGGCGTAAACCGGTCTACCTTCTACCTGCACTATGAAACTATCGCCGACCTGGTGAACGAGACCTTGGAGATGATCAACCAGCGCTTTCTCTCCTATTTTCCCCAGCAGGAAGAAGAGGTTCTGGGAAATATGGGCAGCCGGGAGCGGGAAGAGCTGGTTCTGGTCACCCAGGAATATCTTCTCCCCTATCTCCGCTTTATCCGGGACAACAGAAAAGTCTACCGGGCGGCCTTTCGGAACCCAGGCAGCATGCAGGCCCATACACGATATGGGGAACTCAAGCAGCACATCCTTGGTCCTATTCTGGAACGGTTTGAGATCCCCGCCGCCCACCGCCCCTATTACATGGCCTACTATGTAGAGGGTATCATTGCAATTGTCAAGGAGTGGCTGCGGCAGGACTGCAAGGATGAGGTGGCGATGATTGCCGACATCATCGAGTCCTGCGTGCGGCCCAGGGACATCCGCCCTGAGGGATAATTATATTTCTCCGACGCTCCCGGAATCTGCCTTCTCCCGCGCCGTGATCGATATGGTGATTATAGCAATCATCATCCGAGCCCTATTGTAGGGCTTGCTGCAGTCCAATCTCTCTGTTTAACCAAAGCCAGCAAAACGCCTCCCATACTGCGTTCTATTCAGAAAACGCAGCACAGGAGGCTCAAATTTTTATTGGTTGTTCACTGAGTGCAGACCTAGGTCTGCCTCATCTTATTTTGCCTAATAAACCACGGTGTCCCGCTGGAGCCGCTCCAAAAATTCCGCCGCCACTTTTCCGATGCACCAGCACAGCAGCATATTAAATTTATAATTTCGCTTCCGGCTTAGCCGCACCAGCGCCGTCACATCCAGTGTCTTCATCAGGGGCACCATGGGCATGGGTGCCTTCATCCACAGCTCAAAGGCCAGCGCCCGGGAAGTATTTTGGGGATCTACTTCTTTCATGTTGCTCTCCATTCTGTTTATGGAGTCCGGTTTGGTTGGCCGTGGTAAGTAATTCATATCATACCATAGCGTCTAAAGGCCGGCAACTGATTCTCGTGTTCCAAAGACAGAACTTGTGATATAATAAAAAATTACATAACGCATGCAAGCTAAATGGAAGCAGCAAACAAATGAGGACCGAATATGAAACACATTTTTCTTTTGGAGGATGATGAAACCCTGGGGCGGGGAGTCGCCATGGCTCTGACAGGGCCAGAGACTTCTGTTGTCTGTCGGCCCAGCCTGGCCAAGGCCCAGGAAACACTGGCGGAAAACCGGTTCGACCTTCTGATTCTGGACGTCAATCTCCCGGACGGCAGCGGTCTGGACCTGCTGCGTCAGGTGCGGGCGGAGGGTGACACCACTCCGGTGGTCCTGCTCACCGCCAACGATCTGGAGCTGGACGAGGTCACCGGGCTGGAGGCCGGAGCGGACGACTACATCACCAAGCCCTTTTCCCTGGCTGTACTCCGTGCCAGGGTGAACGCTCAGCTCCGGCGAGGTGTTTCCAAGGTCTCCCCTCCCCTATCTACGGGCCCCTTTGCCTTTGATTTTGACCGAATGGACTTTCGCCGGGATGGAACGGCCGTGGAACTGAGCAAAACAGAGCAACGCCTTCTGCGGGTACTGGTAGAAAATCGGGGACATGCCGTGCCTCGAGCCACCCTGGTAGACCGGGTATGGACGGACGGGGCGGAATTTGTGGAAGAAAACGCCCTGTCCGTCACGGTCAAGCGGCTGCGGAGCAAGCTGGAGGCCAATCCATCCAAGCCGGAATATCTGAAAACGGTGTACGGCATCGGATACACCTGGGCGGTGAAGCCATGACTGGGTATCTTGTGACGGGCGCCGCTCTGCTGCTGGCTCTAACCGTGGTCGTCTATGACCGCTGGCGCACCGCCCGCACCATCCGGCGGCTGGACGACATGCTCACCGCCGCCATGGACGGCAACTTTTCTGCAAAAACCTTTGACGAGAGCCAACTTTCCGCCCTGGAGAGTCGCCTGGAGCGGTATCTGGCGGCCAGCGCCCTGTCTGAGCGGAACGTGCGGGAGCAGAAGGATCAGATCAGCGCCCTGATCTCCGACATCTCCCACCAGACCAAGACCCCAGTGGCCAATCTCCAGCTTTACGCTCAGTTGCTCTCGGAGCAGCCCCTCACCCCCCAGGGGAAGGACTGTGCCGCAGCCATCTCCACCCAGGCGGAGAAGCTCCAGACCCTCATCGAGGCTCTGGTCAAGACCTCCCGGCTGGAGACGGGAATTCTCGCCCTCCACCCCCAACCTGGCGAGATCGCGACCGTGGTGGAGCGGGCCGCTGCCCAGTATGCCCCAAAGGCGGCGGAAAAGGGCCTTGCCCTGACCCTTGGACCGTATTCAGGCTCCGCTGTCTTTGACCCCAAGTGGACAGAAGAGGCGGTGTGCAACCTCCTGGACAACGCCGTGAAGTATACTCCCGCTGGCGGGGTGGTAACAGTGGAGGTCAAAAACTATGAGCTGTTCTCCGCCGTCCGGGTAACCGATACTGGTCCTGGCATCTCCGAGGGGGAGCAGGCCAAAATTTTTGGCCGGTTTTACCGCGCCCCCAACGCTTATCAGGCGGAGGGCGTGGGTATCGGCCTCTACCTTACCCGGCAGATCGCGGAAAAGCAGGGCGGCTATGTGAAGGTGGAGAGTACACCGGAAAAAGGAAGTACCTTCTCCCTATATTTGCCGGGGCAATAAAATATCCGGTATATCAAAGAGGTTTAGAATGAAAGACATCGAATTGCTGGATGGATATTCATATCCAGAGGAAGTGGGAACATTGTTTCAGGAGTATACTCGGACGCTATTGGATGAAAATCCCGCCTTCTCAAGCTATCTGGCCCAGCAGAATTATGAGCACGAACTGGCCCATTTGGAAGAAAAATATGGCCGCCCAGCAGGCCGTCTGTACCTGCTGAGGTATCAAGGGCAGGCAGCTGGCACAGTCGCATTACGGAAAATCGATGAAACACACTGCGAACTCAAACGCCTATATGTCCGTCCTGCATTTCGTGGGCATGGGCTTGCGGAGTACTTGGTGCATACCGTGTTGGAAGACGCAATCCAAGAGGGTTATCAGCAGATGCTCCTGGATACTTTCCCTTTTTTAACTGGTGCCATCATGCTATACCGGAAACTGGGGTTTTACAAGGTCCCCTCCTACAATGGATCTCCTATGGAAGAGCTGATTTATATGGCCCGTGATCTTCCCTAAAGTTGTGTCAAAACTGTCACATTCTTGAAAGTACCAGGACAGATTTCCATGCTAAAGTCTGTATTGTCAAAAGACGGTACAGACTTTTTTATTGGAGGAGAACAGTCATGACGATTTTACAGACCCGTGATCTGAAAAAATACTACGGCTCCGGGGACACCCAAGTAAAGGCCCTGGACGGCGTGGATCTGAGTATTGAGCAGGGAGAGTTTGTGGCCATTGTAGGCACCTCTGGCTCCGGCAAGTCCACCCTGCTCCACATGCTGGGAGGACTGGACCGGCCCACCTCGGGTACCGTCACCGTGGACGGCAAGGACATCTTTGCCCTGAAGGACGAAGCTCTAACTATTTTCCGTCGCCGGAAGATCGGCTTTGTGTTCCAATCCTACAACCTGGTACCGGTGCTCAGCGTATGGGAGAATATCGTCCTGCCGGTGGAGCTGGACGGCAGGAAGGTGGATAAGGCCTATGTCCAGGAGGTCATCGCCACGCTGGGCCTGGAGAAGAAATTGCAGAATCTTCCTAACCAGCTCTCCGGCGGACAGCAGCAGCGGGTGGCCATCGCCCGGGCCCTGGCCACTAAGCCGGCTATCCTTCTGGCTGACGAGCCCACCGGTAACCTGGACAGCAAAACCAGCCAGGATGTGCTCAGCCTAATGAAGGTGACCGGCCAGAAGTTTTCTCAGACCATGGTGATGATTACCCATAACGAAGAGATCGCCCAGATGGCCGACCGCATCGTCCGCATCGAGGACGGGCGGATCGTGATGCGGTAAGGGGGCGTGGAAAATGAAGGTCTCTAACCGGGGCTGTATCCGCCGCCTAAGTCTGCGCTCCCTTCTCGCCAGCCGCACCCGGAACATCGTGGCTGTGCTGGCCATTGCCTTGACGGCAATACTCTTTACGTCACTTTTTACCATCGCCCTCTCCATCAACGAGGGCATCCAGCAGAACAACTTCCGTCAGGCCGGAGGCTGGAGCCACGGCACTTTTAAATATCTGACAGAGGAGCAGTTTGAGGAACTGAAGGACGATCCTCTGATCGATCAGTGGGGCCTGCGGCGATTTTTAGGCATGCCCATGGATGCCCCTTTCAATAAGTCCCATGTGGAGATCGGCTACTCCGATGCCAACCAGGCCCACTGGAGCTACTGCAACCCGGTGGAGGGCCGCCTCCCGCAGGAGGGCACCGATGAGGCGGCCACCGACACCCATGTGCTGGAGCTGCTGGGAGTGGAACCGGAAATCGGCACAAAATTCACCATCACCTTTGATGTGGACGGCCACGAGACCACCCAGACCTTTACCCTGTGCGGCTGGTGGGAGTATGATGAGGCCGTAGTGGCCAACCACATTCTCATTCCCGAAAGCCGTGTAGACGCCATTCTGGCAGAAGTGGGCGTGACCCCGCCTGGCAGTGACGGCATGACGGGCAGCTGGAACCTGGATGTGATGCTCAAAAACGGCGCCCGCTCTATTGCCTCTGATCTGGAGGAAATCTTGGTAAACCACGGCTATCAGGCAGAAACTCCTGGAGAAACCTATATTTCCACCGGCGTCAACTGGGGCTACACCGGGGCGCAGCTCTCCGACAAGCTGGACCCCACTGTGGTAGCCATCATCGTGGGCGTACTGGCCCTTATTCTGCTCACCGGATATCTCATCATCTACAATGTGTTTCAGATCTCCGTGGCGGGTGACATCCGCTTCTACGGCCTGCTGAAAACCATCGGCACCACGCCCCGGCAGCTCCGGCGGATCATTCGCACTCAAGCTCTGCTTCTCTCCCTCATCGGCATTCCCATTGGTCTGCTGCTGGGCTGGCTGTTGGGCGGTGTGCTCACTCCTGTCATCACCGCACGGCTCAATGGGGTGACTCCGGTGGTCTCAGTCAGCCCCCTTCTCTTTGTGGGTGCGGCCATCTTTGCCCTGGTGACGGTACTCATCTCCTGCCGCCGCCCCGGCCGTCTGGCCGGCAAGGTCTCTCCGGTGGAGGCAGTGCGCTACACCGAGGGCAAGGCGCTGAAGCGGAACGGGAAGCGGAGCGGAAAAGGAGTATCTCTGCTGTCCATGGCCTGGGCCAACCTGGGCCGCAACCGGGGCAAGACCTTTATCACAGTACTGTCCCTGACCCTCGCTGTGGTGCTGCTGACCCTGACCGTTACTTTCACAGGCGGCTTCGACATGGACAAATATGTATCCAGCTTCACCGCCAGCGACTTTATTCTGGCCGATGCGGGCCAGTTCCAGACCGGCGGGGACGGCTTCAACGACGAGATGGGGGTGCCGGAAGAGGTGATCGACGCCGTGGATACCCAAGGCGGCATTACCGGGAGCGGCCGCATCTACGGCAAGACCGCGCCTGCCCTGGAGTTCGTAACCGAGGAGTATTACCGCTCCATGTGGGGGCGCTGGAACACCCAAGAACAGCTAGACAGCATGGTAGCCTTCAAAGATCGCACTGAGGACGGCCTTTTAGCGGATCGGGTACAGCTCTACGGCATGGAGCCGTTCACCCTGAGCTACCTGACGGCGCTGGAAGGGGATCTCTCCAAGCTCAACGACCCGGACGGAAACTATGTTGCCGCTGTGTACAGTGCCGACGACTACGGCAACCCGGACATGGACAGTCACTGGGCACGGCTGGGGGATACGGTTACCATCCGCTATGTGGAGGATCTTGAATATTACAATCCAAACACCGGTGAGGTTTACGGTTCCTGGGAGAATGTGCCGGAAGGTGCTCCTTACGCCGAACGGGCAGTGAAGTACCGGGACGTGGACTACACTGTGGCAGCGCTGGTGACAGTGCCCTCTGCATTCTCCTACCGCTACTACGGCACCGACGAGTTCGTCATGGGAGCGGAGACGTTTATCCGGGATACAAAAACCGACTCCGTCATGTACTATGCCTTCGACACCACGGAGGAGGCCAACGCCGCTATGGAATCCTTTCTCAAGGACTACACGGAGAACGAGAATCCTCAGTTTGACTACGAGAGCAAAGCTACCTATGCCGGGGAGTTTGAGAGCACCCGGAGCATGTTCCTTCTGTTGGGCGGCGCCCTGAGCTTCATTGTAGGCCTGGTGGGGGTGCTGAACTTCTTCAATGCTATCCTCACTGGCATCACTGCCCGCCGCCGGGAGCTGGCAGTGCTCCAGTCCATCGGCATGACGGCCCGGCAGCTGCGGACCATGCTTGCACTGGAGGGATTGTTCTATACCGTGGGCGCAGCACTCCTGGCCCTGGCACTGATTGTGGTCACTGCGCCGTTTGTGGGCCCCACCCTCAATGGCCTGATCTGGTTTTTCACCTATCACTTTACCATCTGGCCTATCGCAGTGGTGCTGCCTCTGTTCGGTGCCCTGGGTGTCCTTATTCCAGTGCTCAGCTGCCGCGCCGCCCAGCGTTTTTCCGTGGTAGAGCGCCTGCGGCAAGAATAAAGTATTAATCTCCAAAACGCCCAGTCAAGTTGCCACATAAATCAGTACATGGCTCCCAGACAGGTTCAGGATCAGGACATATTTCTGCTGCAGTGTCTGTGCCGTTTCTAAGAGTGATTTCTCATCTGTGCGGTAATGGTCAAATCTTCAACGTGCGGCAAACACTTCTCCGGGTCAAGCGGTACACACCATAGAGCACCAACGACAGTGCAGCAATCACAATGGCACAGGTCCCCATACCGGCTACTTCTCCCAGGGTAAAGCGGTTGTCGTTGAAATACAGGATCATGACATAAAAAGCGGAAATGATTGCAGTTCCAACGATCGCTGGCACCAGGAACACTCTGGACACCTGTCCTTTCACAGACCGGAACAGGTAGGCGTTCGGTGCCCCCAGATGCCGCAGGTCATCGTAGACCCGCCGGTTGGTAAGGGCAATGGTCATGCACCGGGTGAAGGCGATAACGATGACCGCTGCGAAGCAGATCAGGGCAATGAAGATGAACAGCATCAGAAATACCGCCATGGTGGTGACAAAGTCGTTCTGGTCCAGTACCCGGAACTGGGGCATATAGAGCCAGTAGTTGCGAAACTCCGTGCTGTTCCGCTCCTCCCGCTCCATTGCCGGGAAGCCGAGGGCGGCAAGGTTCTCCCGGTCAAAGTCATAGGCCTCGCCGGCTTCCTCCGCCAGCGTCTTAGCCACCAGGTCGTAGGCGTCCAGCTGCAGCACTTCCTCACCGGAACGGTCCACGATTTCGTTGAACAGGGCCTTGGCAAAGGGATAGCTGGCGTCCACGTCCGCCACGTTGAAAAAGACCCAGGACTCCCGCCATAGGTCGGTAAGGCCATCGGTAATGGCGGCATAGTCGGCATCGTCCAGTACATAGCAGCCCAGCAGCATGGTATAGCGCAGGGGTTCCGCCGGGGTGACAGGCATGCTCTCTCCGGTGACCATGTTGGTGACCAGGGTCACATCGCCGCCGGAGAGGTAACTACTGCCACCCTCGTCATCCAGCACATTGGCGCAGGTTCCGGGAACCAGGTCGATGGTCTGTCCGGTGAGGGCGTTCCAGGCGCTCTCGGAAAAGAAGGTAGCCCCACCCTGAACCTCCCGGTACTCCACGGTGTAGGTGGTTCCGAGCGCCCCGTTGTCCTGTTCGATCTCAACATATCCATCCCCGGCCAGCGTGGCGGCCCCCACCTCCTGCCAGGAGGTGATGTCCACGCCGTACACCTCCGCCAAAGCCTCCACCTCGGCCTGCTCCGGCCAGTCCTGGTCCGCGCGCCAGTGGTACTCATAGTCCACTGGGCGGCTTGCAAAGCTGTAAGCAGAGTTGGTGGAGAGCATGGGAGCGTAAAAGGAGGCGAAATAGGCCCCGGCGATCAGCAGCGTCATCACCAGCATGTTCCGCACGGTTTGCCGGCCCTGGAATTTCATCATCGACGTGGCGATGATGTCCCGGTATTTGTGGCGCTTGCGCCAGCCGTTGACCACTGTGTGGAGCAGCATCATATACATACCCACCAAGGCCGGCAGGTAGAATACGGCGGTCAGTCCCTCCGGGGGATACCACTGGAGCACCTTGATGAAGAAGCCGGGCATCAAGTACCCCGCCAGAGCACCAACAGCCACCAGAACGATGCCCACGGGGCCGTACCACCGCTTGACTTCCCGGACGGGCTCGGAGGTGTGGGACTCCTGGACGATGTCGATAATGTTGGTCTTCCGGACGGACCGGCCTCCTAAGAGAAACAGCATCGCTACCACATAGGCGGCGAAGGCAAGGGACAGGAGATATGCCTGTGGATCAAAGGTAAGGACCATCTCCTGGGAGTCCACCAGAAAGAGGCGGAACAGCTGCCACACGCCCCATGCCAGAGGACCACCCAGAATGGCCCCGGCGGCACAGGAGCATAATGAGATCAGGGCCAGTTCCTTCCCCAGCTCTCGCTGGAGCTGTTTCCGGGAGGCGCCCAGAGCCAGGAACACCCCGGTCTCCCGGGATTTTTGACGGAAGAACAACCCGGCGGCGTAGGTGGTGAATACAGCGCAGCCAATGACTGACAGGACAAATACCATCATCACCTGCTTGCGGGAATCGCCCCCCTCCGGGAGGACCGTCAGGATGGTGGGAGAGCGCATCATGCAGGCGTAGGCGGTGATCAGCAGTACGGAAAAAAAGCTGCACCCGGCCAGTAGGGCGTACTGCGCCTTATTTTTTCGCCGCAGAGCGGCGTAAACTTGAGGAAAGGTGGTCATGCTGCTCACTCCTTCCCCATGTCCCGGATGGCATCCAACAGCCGATCCTGGAAAGCAGTGCGGTCCGTACTGCCCCGCTCCAGAGTCTGCCACACTACGCCGTCCCGGAGGATTATTACCCGGTCGCAGAAGGAGGCGGCGAAGGAGTCATGAGTCACCATGAAGATGGTGGCCTCCAGGGAGGTCTTGGCCTGCTCAAAGGAGCGGATTACCGCCCGGCTGGACTTGGAATCCAGGTTGCCGGTGGGCTCGTCGGCCAAGATCAGCAGCGGGCGGTTGATCAGGGCCCGTGCCACGGCGGTGCGCTGCTTTTCGCCGCCGGAGATCTCCGCCGGATATTTCTCCCGAATGGGACCGATGCCAAACACGTCGCACAACTGGTCGGCCCGCTCCTCGGTCTGGGAGTTCATACTTTCACCGATGATAGCAGGCAGCAGAATGTTTTCCCGGACGGTGAGACCGTCCAGCAGCAGGAAATCCTGAAACACAAAGCCCAGCTGCCGGTTACGGACCTGGGCCAGGGCGTCCTCCTCCAAGTGAGCCAGTTCTGTGCCCCCTAAGGTGATGGTGCCGCTGTCGGCGGGGATATAGCAGGAAATACAGTTCAAGAGGGTGGTCTTTCCAGAGCCGGAGGGGCCCATAACAGCCACAAATTCCCCCCTTTCTACCTGGAGGGACACACCTTTGAGAACCTCATAGGTGGTTCTTCCCACCTGGTAGGATTTGTGCAGATCTTTAACGGTCAGCATAATGAAACTCCTTTCGCACCGTAGATATCAGGACAGGACGATGCCTTGTATCCAGCTTAGTGTGAAAAGGGCCCCGCCGCAAACGACAGTGTCATTTGCGGCGGGTTTTCGGTTAAGTTTGACGGGGATGCGGTCTGTGATGTCAAAAACTGCGCATTTCCTGTCAAGTTTGGTTTTGCGTAAAGTGTTCCTTGTGATACAATAAGCAGGAATTCTTCCACGGCAATTTTTCGTAGCGGAAGGAGAAAACGATTCTTATGCCAAGGAGTGGTGCATGTGCTGCGAATCGGAATCTGTGATGATTTGGCGGATGCGCGCCTTGTGCTCCGGTCTCTGCTGGAACGCATCTTAGAGAACCGAACGATGCAGGGGCAGTTCTTTGAATTTTCTTCCGGGGAAACCCTGCTTCGCTGGTATGACCATCACACTGGTGAGTTGGACATCATTTTTTTGGATATGGAACTGCATGAGTTAGACGGCATGGAGACCGCCCGGCGGCTCCGGGCCGCGGACTCCAGCCTCCAGCTTGTATTTGTGACCGGGTATGCAGAGCATGTCTTTGATGGTTACAGCGTGGGAGCGTTGGGATATCTGTTAAAGCCGCCCAAGCAGGAGCAGTTGGACGCGGTATTGGAGCGCGCCCAAGCATCCTTGTACCGGGAACTGGATCGGGCCTATATCTGCCGCAGCGGGGATACTTACTATCGGATTCCCATTTCTAATATCCTCTACTTTGCATCTGACCGGCGTCAGGTACAGTGCGTCACGGGATCCCGCTCTTATATCTTCTATGCCAAATTGGATGCGGTAGCGGCAGAGGTAGGGGCGGAGTTTGTCCGAGTCCATCAGCGATACCTGGTTCACGCCGGGGCTGTGGACCGAATTGAGGGCAACGAGGTGGTTCTGCAGAATGGGGAACGACTGCCAGTGAGCCGGTCGTGTCAGCGCTCGGCGCTCCTGGCCCTGGCACGAGCGGAACTGGAGGGGTAATCGGTGGGCGCATTTCTTTGGAATCTCTGGTTCTATGGGCTCTGGTGGGTCGATATTCTGGCCAACGGCTTTTTCTTATACCAGATCTGCCGGCCGTTTGTTACCCTTCGGAAACACCGGCTCTGGCAGGTTTTGTTTCTGCTGACTCTCGCCGGCAGCAGCGGCATGGTCATTTGGGTGGGGGATCCCAACCTGCTCTATACCCTTCCAGTGTACTTTCTGCTGTTTCTACTGTGCACAACAGGAGACCGAATGGGCCGGCTGGCAGTTTGTATCATCTTCTTCTGCCTGGAGATGTCCGTGTGCGCCCTGCTGGACACCTATGTGATGGTGTTAGATACCTATCGGCTTTACGACTTGCTGGTACGGCTGCTGAGGACGGCAATTTTCGGCACTCTTTGGTTGCTCCTGCGGCGGCGGATCCCAACAGAGCAGGTACACCTCTCCCGGCGGCTGTGGCAGGTGGTGCTTGGCCTGGCGGCCATGCCGCTGTGCGCCCTCGTTGCCGTTGTACTGCTGACGTTTCAAAAGTATGAGTCCGCCGCCGTCAACACGCTGGCTATGAATCAGGGGCTGGTGGTACTGCCCTTCGTATTGCTGACCTCTATCGTGCTGCTGTTCGCGGTCCTCATTTTAGCGGATCACGAGCGGTTGGAGCGGGCCAGTCAACTGGCAGGGCTGCGGGAGGTCTACTATCAGGGACTGCGGCAGCAGGAAAGCCAGGTACGGCAGCTTCGCCATGATCTGCGTAACCACCTGACGGTCATTCAAGGACTGCTGGAAACAAGAGATACCCAAGGGGCGATTGGCTACTTGGAGCAGATGGTCGACTCCCCCGCCCTTCAGGGACGCAAACGATTTTGTGACAACGAGACGGCCAATGTGGTACTCTCCGCTAAGGCAGAAGTCATGGAACAGACGGGGATCACGGCAGACTTTGTTGTATCTCTCCCCAAAGATCTGGCGGTGGCGGATACGG
>CABVDR010000008.1 GCA_902497145.1 uncultured Oscillospiraceae bacterium | reverse complement strand
TCATGGTGGAGGTGTACACCTTGGCTTGGGCGTTGTTGGCGAACATGGCAAACAGAGCGCCGCCCACGCCGGAGAAGAAGGAGCTGATGACAAAGGAGAGCATCTTGTGCTTGGCCAGGTTGATGCCCATGGCCTCCGCGGCGATCTCGTCCTCCCGGATGGCCTTGAAGGCCCGGCCGTAGGAGGAATTGATGAGCATGACGATGATGGCCACGCAGATGATCATGATGAGCATGGGAAAGAAGGAGGACAGGTACAGTACCACCTTGCCGCTGGAGTCGGTGATGTTGAAGTTGTTGAAGGTGGGGATCTGGGTGATCATGTTGGCGCCGTTGGTGATGGGGCCCAGAGCCTGCCACTGGAAGATGGCTCGGATGATCTCAGCAAAGCCCAGGGTGGCGATGGCCAGATAGTCGCTCTTGAGCCGCAGCACCGGCAGGCCGATGAGATAGGCAAAGAAGGCCGCCACGCAGCCGCCCAGGATGATAGCCAGCAGCACGCCCAGAATGAGGCCGGCCGGGGTGTCCACCCCGCCGAACAGGTCCGGCAGGGAGAACTTCACCGCCGAGCCGCCGAACAGGTAGTACACCGTGTCCTTGGCGGAGACAGGGACCGTAAGGATGGCGTAGGTGTAGGCGCCCAGCAGCATAAAGCCCGCCTGGCCCAGAGAGAACAGGCCGGTAAAGCCGTTGACCAGGTTCATGGATACGGCCACCAGGGAGTACACTGCGCCCTTTTTCAATACTACAAACAGCTGGCTGGTGGGAGCGAGGGTGTTCTCCAGCACGGTTACCAGCACCAGCACCAGAATCGAGGCGGCCAGCCCCAGCAGGGCGCCCCGTTTGCTTTGTTTTTCTTGCATCATAGCGCTTCCTCCTTACACCTTATCCGTGGCCTTTTCACCGAACAGACCGGTGGGCTTAAAGACCAGAATGATGATCAGCAGGGCAAAGGTAAAGGCGTCCACGAAGGTGGTGGCGCCCTCAAAGGGCAGGATCTTGACAAAGTTCTCGCAGATGCCGATGAGGAAGGCGCCGATCACCGCGCCGGGGATGGAGCCGATGCCGCCGAACACCGCCGCCACAAAGGCCTTCAGGCCGGGCATGGAGCCCACCGTGGGGACCACGGAGGAGTAGGTGGTGAAGTAGAGCATGGAGCCCACCGCCGCCAGGGCCGAGCCGATGATGAAGGTGATGGAGATGACGGAGTTGATCTTGATGCCCATAAGCTGGCTGGTCTCAAAGTCCTTGGCCACCGCCCGCATGGCCATACCCACCTTGGTGCGGTTGATGAGCAGGGTGAGCAGGATGACCAGGATCACCACCAGAATGGGGGTGAGCAGCACCACCCACTTGATGGAGGTGCCAGCCACGGTGATGGTGTCGGACAGGAAGGGGAGAGAGGGGTAGATCATGGGCTGACCGCCGGTGACGTAGGTGGCGGTGTTCTGGAGCAGGTAGCTTACGCCGATGGCGGAGATCATCACGCTCATGCGGGGGGCGGAGCGCAGGGGCTTGTAGGCCACTCGCTCAATGCAGAAGCCCAGGGCCACCGTCAGGATGACCACCAGGGGCATAGCCACATACAGGGGGAAGGAGGCGCTCAGGTAAATACCCAAGAGGCCGGCCACCATAAACACATCGCCGTGGGCGAAGTTGATGAGACGCAAAATGCCGTAGACCATGGTGTAGCCGATGGCGATGAGGGCATATTGGCCGCCCACCGAGATGCCGAACAGCAGGGTGGAGATAAAAAATTCCATGGAATTTCCTCCTCAGTCAAAGTTTTGCTGGACAGTCCCAAAAAGAGGGGGAGACCGCCTCCTTTTGGGGCGGCCCAGCGGGAGGGTGATGTGGAATTGGCGGGGACCCCAAGGGCCCCCGCCAAACCGTAAATCAGATAAATTGCGGGGCGGGGAGCTTACTGAGCCACAGTCTGCTGGGTCTCCAGCTCCCAGGCACCGTCGTTGGTGGAGTGCTTGATGTAGGCGGTGTCACGCACGGCGTCGCCGTTGGTGTCGTCAAAGGCGATGTGGCCGGACACGCCGTCATACTCCACATCCCACAAAGCGGCCTTGATGGCGGCGGGGTCCACGCTGTCGGCCTTCTTGATGGCCTCGAGAGCCACATAGTAGGCGTCATAGCCCATGGCAGTGACCGCGGCGACCGTGTCGTTGCCGCCGTTGGACTCCAGAGCGCCGGAGGCGGTGTTGATGTAGTTCTTGATGCCCGCGTCGAAGTCGGGGTTGCCGCCCTCCTGGTAGAAGGTGGACACGTAGAGCTGAATGTTGGTGCCCTTGGCGGCCTCCAGGACCATGTTGTCGTCCAGGGTGTCAGAGCCCACGAAGGGGATGTCCAGCCCCAGAGAAGCGGCCTGGGTGATGATCTGGGTGGCGTAGGCGATGGACACGGGGGTGAAGATGACGTCGGCGCCCTCGCTCTTAGCCTTATTCAGGTAGGAGTTGAAGTCGGAGTTGTTGGTGGGGAAGGAGTCGGTGATGACCTTGCCGCCTGCGGCCTCAAAGGCCTGCTTGAAGAAGGCGATCAGGCCCTGGTCATATTCGTTGCCCGCCTCGCCCAGGCAGTAGGCAGTCTGGGCCTGGAACTTATCCATGGAGAAGTTGGCCAGGACAGTACCCTGGAAGGGATCCAGGAAGCAGATGCGGAAGTAGTAGTCGTTGCCGGCGGTGACGTTGGGGTTGGTGCAGGTCACGCCGATGGCGGGAATGCCGGCATTGCCGAAGGTGGGGCCGGCGGCGATGGACACGCCGGAGCCGTAGGAGCCCAGCACCAGGGCCACGCCCTCACTGACCAGCTGGGAAGCCGCGGTAGGAGCCTTGTCGGTGGAGGAGCCGTTGTCGGCGTAGACCAGCTCGACCTTGTACTCCTCGCCGCCCACGGTGACGGTGGGGGTCTCGGAGTTGGCATACTGCATGCCAAGCATCTCCTTCTTGCCGCCGGAGGCGGAGTCGCCGGAAGCGGGCTCAAACACGCCGATTTTGACCACCTTATCGCCGGAAGCGGAGCCGCCGGAACCGGAGCCAGAACCGGTGCCGCTGCTGCCGCAGCCCGCCAGAGCAGCGATCATCAGGGCGCAGGACGTAGCCAGAGCGAGAAATCGTTTCATGTTGCTTTCCTCCAATCTTGATCCGGGCAGAGCCCGAGTGTCCACATGCAAGAGACAAGTGTCCACGTGAACTTGTGGTTTATTATAGCAAAGTGTCCCTGAAAATGCAAGGGCAATTCAGCAAAGTTTCAGATTTGGCGATTTCAAGACGAAGAATCAAAAAAGGACCTGAAAAAAGGGAGAAATAAACAAAAGCGCCTCTGGCTTTTGCCAGAGACGCCTTTGTAGGAAGGAAGCGGATTACTTCTTCTGGGCCTCGCCCTCGGGGAAGATGATCTTGTTGACGAAGAAGAAGATCACCATGGAGATGCCGCCGTTGAGCACGACGGTGCCGATGTTGTAGATAAACGCGGGGACAAACAGCCCGGCTACTGCCATCCAGACACAGTTGATGGAGTTGACGATGCAGGTAATGACGCAGAAGGCGATGAGGTACCAGAAGATCTGGTAGAACACGTTGCCCTTGCTGCGGAAGACCAGATTGCGCTGGAGGGGGAAGTTGATGCACTCGCCGATGACCATGGCCACCATGTAGGCGCAGAAGTAGGGCAGGCCGCCGTGGTTGACGTCGTAGCCCAGGATATTCCACTCAAAGGTCTCCCCAAACAGAGTGACCGGGATGCCTGGCCAGCCAAAGTCCACCAGAGGAAGGCCGGAAAAAGCGGCGGGCAGGAAGGTCAGCAGGATATACTTAAAGACGGTGATCAGGTTGCTGACAATGACGAACAGGCCGCCCTCCCGGATCCACTTGGCGGCGCCGGGATGTTTGGCTGCAAAATGATTCCAAAAACTCACAGTGTTTTGCTCCTCTCCTTTTTGACCTTCCCGTTGGCAAAGAAACCGGCAATGGTCTTGCCCATGCCGCGGAAGAAGTGGCCGTTGCAGGCCTCCAGAATGGAGGCGGTCATCTCCGTGGTCACCAGTCCATTGCTCATCTTGGCCAGGCCCCGGAAAGGCATGCTGTGGATAAAGAGAACATTCAGGTTGGGCTGGTCCTTCTCCTCGCTCTTGCGCTGGATGGCGGCCAGACGGCCGGCGGCGAAGCGGGCCACAAAGCCCTTGGCATAGATCATCTGGGACAGGCTGTCGTTGTATCCCAGGGGGCGGGAGCGGTCCCACTTGTCCTGGGGAATGGGACGGCCCAGCAGGGTCTCAAACTGGTCGTCGGGGACAGCCTGGACCTGGGCGGAGTAGTAGCAGGACAGCTTCTCCCGGTCGTAGGGGATGGGAGCGCCGGTGCCCTCCACCTCCACGGAAGCGGTGAGGCGGATGTCGGCGGCGCTGGCGCCCACCTCCAGGCGGTACTCGCCGCCTTCAATCTCCCAGCGGTTGGTCTTTACGTTGAAGTAGCGGAAGGCCTTGTCATCCAGAGCGATGGTTACCTGGCGGCTCTCGCCCGGCTCCAGGGAGACCTTGGCAAAGCCCTTGAGCTCCCGCAGAGGGGCAAAGAGCTGAGTGCCGGGATGGGATACGTACAGCTGAGCTACCTCAGCGCCGGCGCGCTTTCCGGTGTTGGTGAGGGTGAAGGTGACCTTCTCCTTGTCGGCCTTCAGATCCGAATAGGCGAAGCTGGTGTAGCTGAGACCAAAGCCGAAGGGGAAGCGCACCGGCTTCTGGGCGGTGAGGTAGTAGCGGTAGCCCACAAAGATGGACTCCCGGTACTGGGCGGTGAGCTCCCGGCCGGGGAAGAAGTCCCGGTTGGGGGTGTCGTCGTACACCAGGGGGTAGGTCTCGGCCAGCTTGCCGGAGGGGTTCACCTTGCCGGTGAGAATGTCGGCCATGGCTCCGGCCCCAGCCTGACCGCCCAGATAGCCGTGGACGATGGCAGCGGCCTTGTCATACCAGGGCAGCTCCACCGGGGAGCCGCCGGAGAGAACCACTACTACCTTGGGGTTGGCGGAGGCCACCGCCTCCAGCAGCTCGTTCTGGTTAGCGGGCAGGCGCATGTGGGTGCGGTCCATGCCCTCGCTCTCAAAGACCTCAGGCAGTCCTAAGTAGAGCAGCACCACGTCGGCCTGACCGGCCAGCTGAACCGCGGCCTGCCGCAGACCGTCGTCCTTTTTGCCGCTGCGCAGGTAGCCCTGGGCGTGGCCCACCACGTCCAGACCGCTCTCCTTCAGGCAGTCCAGAGGCTTATCCAGCCGGGTGGGATTGACCAGAGAGGAGCCGGCCCCCTGGTAGCGGGGTTCCAGAGCCATGTCGCCGATGACGGCCACCCGGGTGCTGGGAGCCAGGGGGAGCAGGTCCCCCTCGTTCTTCAGCAGAACGGCGGTCTGGGCTGCGGCCTGCCGGGCCACGGCGTGGTGGGCCTCCTGGTCAAAGTTCCGGGGCCCGCCGGCGGTGGCATCGTGGGTGGCCAGGATCACATCCAGCAGCTGGTCCACCCGCAGGTCGATCTCCTCCTGGGTGATCTTGCCCGCCTTCAGGGAGGCCATCAGCTCCCGGTCGCTGTCGCCGATGGTGCCGGGCATCTCCAGGTTGCTGCCCGCCTTGATACCGGCGGTCTGGCTGTTGCAGCCGCCCCAGTCGGTGACCACAAAGCCGTCAAAGCCCCACTCATCCCGAAGAATCTCGGTGAGCAGATGGGCGTTTTCATTGGCGTAGGTGCCGTTTACTTTGTTGTAGGAGGACATGATGGACTTGGGGTGGCCCTCCTTGACGGCAATTTCAAAGTTGGTGAGATAGAGCTCCCGCAGGGTGCGCTCGTCCACCACGCTGTCGCTGGTCATGCGCAGCAACTCCTGAGAGTTGGCAGCAAAGTGCTTGGGGCAGGCGGAGATGCCGTTCTCCTGCACGCCCCGGATGAAGGCGGCAGCCATCTTGCCGCCCAGGTAGGGGTCCTCGGAGTAGTACTCGAAGTCCCGCCCGCCCAGAGGGCTGCGCTTGGTGTTCAAGCCAGGGCCCAGCAGCACGTTCACCTGCTGGCAGACGGCCTCCTCGCCGATGGTGCGGCCGCACAGGGTAGCCAGCTGCTCATCCCAGCTGTTGGCGATGCCGGCGGCGGTGGGAAAGCAGGTGGCAGGCTGGCTGGCGTTAATGCCTAAGTGGTCGCCCTCCCCCAGCTGCTTGCGCACTCCGTGGGGGCCGTCGGACAGGAACATGCTGGGCACCCCCGCCTTGGGAAAGGGGTAGGTGCTCCACACGTCCCGGCCGGAGAGCAGGGCAATTTTTTGTTCCAGGGTCAGCTTATCCAAAATATCTTGGTGTTTCACAGTCTATCTCCTTTTCACTCAGCGGTGTGAATGCCCTTGGGGGCAGTTGATAAAGATAGGGGGAATCCCCCCGGGGATGCCGGGGGGATAGATTCCCTGTGTCGGTTAAGCCTGTGCAGAGGTGTCTTCGATCTTCTTGGACTTCTTGAAGATCATCACCGCGCCGGCTACCAGGATGACACCCACCACCACGTCAATGGCAATGGCGGCGATCTGCCAGCCCTGGAGTCCGCCGCCGGACAGGTTGGCAGGGTCATAGGCACGGGAGTTCACGGTGGTGTACAGGATGTTCTTGGCGGCCTGACGCATGGCCAGAACAGAGGTGGCGCTGGTGGTGTCGGTGACATGGTTGGTCGCGGTGTCATAGGCAACCAGCATGCAGTCGGTACCGCCGCGGATGGCCTGGTCGGCATCCATGTAAGAGGTGGCACCGAAGTAGTCGGTGAGAACGAAGCCTTCAAAGCCCCACTCATCCCGCAGGACATTGTTGAGCAGTTCGTCACAGGCGCCAGCCCACACAGTGCCAATGTAGTTGTAGGAGGACATGACCGCCTGGCAGCCGCCTTCCTTCACGGAGATCTCAAAGGGCTTGAGGTAGATCTCACGGATAGCCTGCTCGTTGGACCAGGTGCACAGCATGGAATTGCGGTTGCTCTCCTGGTCGTTGAGGGCGAAGTGCTTCATATAGGCATACACACCGTGCTCCTGGGCGCCCAGGATGGCGTTGGCGGCCATCTTACCGCCCAGCAGACCGTCCTCGGAGTAGTACTCAAAGTTCCGGCCGGCAAAAGCGGAGCGGTGGGTGTTCATGGCGGGGGCATACCAACCGGACACGCCCATCTCGTCGGCCATCTTGCCGATGCGCTCGCCGAAGGCGTTGGCCAGATCCACATTCCAGGTGGCAGCGATCATCACAGCGGCGGGGAAACCGATGGAGCCCTTGCCGGTGAAGTTGTTGTTGATAGAGGCAGGGCCGTCGCAGTCGATGGTCTGCACCTTGCCGATGCTGCTGATGGCGGAGGTCTGGTAGCCGCCGATGGCGATGAGGGTGTCCATCTCAGACACGGTCAGCTGGTCCAGCAGCTCGTCCCACTGGGGATCGTCGTAGTCCACACCCCGCAGGTCCTCCAGCTTCAGACCGTTCTTGGCTCCGGTGGTGGGCATCTCGTCGTCCGCGTTATTATAGTTGTTGGGGTCGTAGTTGCTGTTGTTGAGGAAGGTGGCCTTGGCCTCGTCGCTCATGGAGTAGCTGGCGGGGGCGGCGGTGGCCTCGTCGTAGTTAGCAAAGCCGTTGGCCCGGCTGAGGTAGGTCACGTCGCCCTCAGCGAAGGCAAACTGGTTGGAGGCGGCCACGGCGTCGGTGGAACGGGGGCTGGTGTCGCCGTAGGTGATGGTGGTGGGAACGTTGTAGGTCTGGGAAGCGAGAACGGTGTGGGAGTCGGAGTTGATGGAGATGGTGTAGTCACCCGCCTCCAGCACGTAAGCGCCGGCACCGTAGGTGTCATAGGAGGCCATATCCTCGGTCTTGAAGGAGATGGTCAGGGTCTGGGAAGCACCGGGCTCCAGCAGGTCGGTCTTGTCAAAGGCAATGAGGTTGGCGCTGGCCTTCTCAATGCCGCCGTTGGTGTAGGGAGGATTGTAGTAGACCTGGACCACGTCCTTGCCGGCCACATCGCCGGTGTTGGTGACGGTCACGTCGAAGGTGATGGTGCCATTGCTCTCAGAAATAGCGCCCATCTCCTGGGTGAAGGTGGTGTAGCTCAGGCCGTAGCCGAAGGGGTACTGGACGGTGGCGTCGTAGTCGATGAGGCCCTCCACAGCGGCGGTCTCATAGAACTTGTAGCCCACGTAGATGCCCTCCACGTAGTTGACGAAGTAGGGGGTGGTCTCCTCAATCTCAAACTCGTCGGCGTTATCATAGGCGAAGGAGCCGAAGTTGTTCCAGGTGGGGGTCTGGGTCAGGTCATAGACGTAGGTGTCTACGGTCTTGGCGGAGGGATTCACCTCACCGGTGAGGATCTCGCCCAGGGCGTTGAAGCCGGTCTGGCCGGGGCCGGCCATCACCAGGGCGCCCTTGATGGAGTCGTACTGGTCCAGCCAGCCCAGCTCCATGGCGTTGGCGGCGTTGATGACCACGATGACGTTGTCAAACTCGCTGGTGACGCGCTCCACCATGGCAGCTTCCCGGTTGCTCAGCTCCAGGTAGTGCTTGCTGGCATCCAGGTCGTCGGTCTGGGAGCTCATGCGCATGCCGGAGGCACCGAAGGTGCCGCCCTCCTCAAAGGTGTCCTCGCCGTCGTAGCTGGTGGGCAGGTCGGCGCCCTCGCCGCCGGAGCGGGAGATGACGATCAGGGCGGTGTCGGAGAACTCCTTGGCGTTCTCAAAGATGCCGGCGGCATCATACTCGTCCATGGTGGGCTCGGGGATGGTCCAGTCCTGGCCCCACATGCCCACGGTGGGACGGGTGTCGCGGTACTGGGTGTAGAAGTCGGAGATGGTGGTGTTGTACTCAATGCCGGCGTTGCTCAGCCCCTCCAGCAGGGAGACGGTGGGGTAGGAGTCGGACAGACCGCCGGAGCCGGTGCCGCCGTAGACGGGGTTGGTGGAGGACCAGCCAAACACATTGAGCTTGGTGTTGCTCAGGGGCAGAGCGCCCTCGTTCTTCACCAGAACGATGCCCTCCTCGGCGATGTCGGTACACAGCTCATTGGCGGAGGCGGCAGTCTCTTCAGAGACGGAGCCGTCGCCCATGGCCAGGGAGATGATGCTGTTCATGGGGCCAAAGCAGATCAGGTTCACGGTGACGGCGATGGCCAGCACCATGGCCAGGGCGGCCTCGCCCCGGATCAGAAACTTTTTGGACCGGGCCATCTTGCGGCAGGCGACCATGGCCACGATGGCCAGGACCAGCACGACGGCAAGCCCGATCAGGTAGGGTTTGCAGGTGTTCAACACGGAGATGACGTCTTCAATGTTGATGGCAAGCATTTCTCTTCTTCCTCCTTGGTTATTTTGGGAGAGCCTGCACAGAGGGCTCCTCCCGAGATCTGCAAAGGAGTTTATCACAACTTAACTCCGATTTTTCATGAAAGGCACAAACTGCTGTCTTTTGAACGCAAACTGCAAGGAAACTTGTCATATTAGACAAAATAAAACCCCGCTTGTTTGGCAGGTTCAACAAGCGGGGTGGGCCGCAAGGAGAAAGTTTTTCCACTTTCACGAAGGGGGCGTCAGGGGGAACAGGAGGTTGAGCTGGAACCAGTCCTCCTTGGCCTGGACGGTCATGGTACCGCCGTATTTCTGGGCGGTGTAGCGCATGCTTTTGAGGCCGTAGCCGTGATACTCCCGGTCCGGCTTGGTGGTCACCGGCAGGCCATGTTCAAAGGAGGGAGGGACAGGACAGTAGTTCTCGCATCGGATGACCAAAAAGTCCTTCTTGGCGTATACCTCCAGGTGGATGAGTCGCTGTTCCTTGTTGGGAATAGACAGCTCACACTCAATGGCGTTGTCCAGGGCGTTGCCGAAGAGGGTGCAGATGTCCATCACATCCATAAAGGCCAACTGGGCCCCGTCGGCCACGCAGGTGAGCTTGATCTGGTGCTTGGCACAGTAGAGGCTTTTGCCGGTGAGAACCGTGTCCAGCACCGAGTTGCCCGTCTTGTTCTGGGCCTCGTAGTGCTGGATCTCCTCCTCCATCTGGTCCAGAAAGGCGGAGCGGCGGACAGGGTCCTCTTCGGCCCGGAGGACGGCGATCTGGTGCTTGAGGTCGTGGTACTTACGGTTAATGACGTCAATGGATTCCCGGGATTGGCGGTACTGAACATACTGGTTTTGCAGGATGTTCTTGATGGCGTCCAGCTCCCGGCGGGTATGCAGCTCAAAGAGCTGAATGTGGTAGGCGTAGAGAATGACCACCCCGGCCAGATCCACCAGAGTGCGGATGTTGGCGATCTCCTGCTCCACCGAGCTGGTGAAGGGGGTGTTGGCGGTGACAAAGCTCATATTGCTGATGAGAAAGGCAGCCAGCCCCATGGAGGCGGCGGAGAGCAGCTCCCGCTGGGTCATCCGGGGCAGGGCGGTCCCGTAGGACACCTTCCGTTCCAGACGGTAGGCCAGCAGAAAGACACCCCCGTACACCACGATCAGAAACAGAGCCGCCGGGAGAACCCCATAGATGTGGGTTTCCCAGACAAAAAAGGCGTATAGCTGCCACTCCAGGGAGGCGGCAAACTCCGCCAGCAGAAAGGCCCGCACGGTGCAGTAGCCCGCCCCCAGCAGGTCGCCCTGGCCGCAGACAGCCAGAAACAGGAACATGAGCCCCACCGCCACCGCCATAGCGGGCATCCAAAAGGCCACAGGAAGGGAGGCGGTGCCCTCCAGCCACAATCCCTGCACCAGCAGGGCGGCAGCCGCGGTCAGCGCAAACCGCACTCCGTGAATTCTCCGGGGATACTGGAGCAGGAAAACCATACAGGCCCCCCACTCAGCCAGAGCGGTAAACAGACGGGGCATGGTTTCACTCACCGGGCGCCACCTCCCAGATAGGTGGTGAGGGCCTCCAGAAAGGGGGCCTTCCGGGACCGGCTGATGAGCAGCTTATGATCCCCCACCAGGGCACAGTTGTCCTGGATGCCGTTCACGTGTTCCAGATTGACCAGATAGCCCTTGTTGCTGCGGAAGAAGTTGTAACCCTCCAGTTTCTCCTCCGCGTCCTTCATAGCGCCTGCGCTGACATATTCTGCGTCCCGGGTGTGGTAGATGAGCCGGTGCCCCTGGCTCTCCACAAAGGTGATATCCTCCACCGCAAGCTTCATGGCGCCCCCCTTGATGGGGACGGTGATAAAGGTGCGCTCCCGGCGGCGCATCCGGCTTATTGCCCGGCCCAGCCGCTGGGCAAAGGTGGCGTAGCTCACCGGCTTGAGCATATAGTCCAGGGCATCCACCTCATAGCCCCGGATGGCGTACTGGGCCATGTTGGTGATGAAGATGATGATAACCTCCGGATCGGTGCGGCGGATGAGTTCAGCGGTGGCCATGCCGTCCAGAAAGCGCATTTGAACATCCAGGAAAATGAGGTCAAACTGCCCCTGGTACTGCTCCATCAGGTCCTCGCCATCGGCAAACAGGGAGACCTCAAAGCTCTTGCCCGACTCCCGGGCATATTGGTCCACGTAGGTTTGCAGCTGCTTGGCCCAGGACAGATCGTCCTCAGCCACGGCGATTCGGATCATCCGGGCACCTCCTTTCCGCAAAAATCTTCCCGGAAAACATACTGGCATTTTTTCATATTTACTATACCAAAGAAACCGCACCGGGTAAAGAGAAATGACAAAAATGCCCCCTCTTTCCGACCCGGATTCCGGAGGGATATTGACAATCCCCCTGGGAAAAAGTACTCTTGTACCAGATTGAATTAAAGGGGGAACCTTTTGTGAAAAAGCGAGTGGGAATTCTGACCTCCGGCGGCGACTGCCCGGGCCTCAACGCCACCATCCGGGGGGTGGCCAAGGCCCTGTACCAGCGCTTCGGGGAGGATGTGGTGATCATCGGCATCTCCAACGGCTACTCCGGCCTCATTAACGGCGAGTGGCGGGAGATGAAGCCTCAGGAATTTTCCGGCATCCTCACTGTGGGCGGCACCATCCTGGGCACCAAGCGTACACCCTTCAAGCTGATGCGGGTAGTAGGCGAGGACGACGTGGACAAGGTGGCCGAGATGAAGAAAAACTACGCCGCCATGAAGCTGGACTGCCTTCTCTGCCTGGGGGGCAACGGCACCCACAAGACGGCCAACCTGCTGGCCGAGGAGGGCCTGAACATCATCGGCCTGCCCAAGACCATCGACAACGATATCTACGGCACTGACGTGACCTTCGGCTTCCACTCCGCCGTGGACATCGCCACCGAGGCCATCGACCGGGTCCACACCACCGCCGGCAGCCACAGCCGCTGTATGCTGGTGGAGCTGATGGGCAATAAGGCGGGCTGGCTCACCCTGTACGCGGGCATTGCCGGCGGCGCGGACATCATCCTCATCCCGGAGCGGCCCTATACCATTGAAAAGGTGTGCGCCGCCATTGAGAACCGGGCCAAGCAGGGCAAGCACTTCTCCATCCTGGCGGTGGCCGAGGGTGTCTATGACATCAAGGAGTCCCGCATGAAGAAGAAGGAGCGCCTGGCCAAGCGCAAGGAGGAGGGCATTACCACCGCCACCAACCGTATCGCCCGTCAGATTGAGGAGATGACCGGCTTTGAGACCCGCACCTGCGTTCCTGGCCACATGCAGCGGGGCGGCAGTCCCTCCCCCTACGACCGGGTGCTGGCCACCCAGTTTGGCTCTTACGCCGCCAAGATGGTAGCCGACGAGAACTTCGGCATTACCGTGGCCATGAAGAACAACCACGTGGGTGAAAACAAGCTCAAGGATATCGCCGGCAAGAGCCGCCTGGTCCCCGATGGCCACGGCATGCTGGAGGTGGCCCGGCGCATGGGCATCTCCCTGGGATAAACCGGAAACCAGGGGTTGACTTTTGGTTCGTTCTGGAGTATGATACTTTAACGGTTTAAAGATTAAAACCACGAAAGTATCCGGGCCTGCGCCCGGTTTGGAAAGGAACGAGCGCCATGCCTATCACCGATCTGCTGGAGCGCAACAGCAAGCTCTATGGCGACGAGATCGCCCTGGTGGAGATCAACCCCGAGGTCCAGGAGACCCAGCGGGTGACCTGGAAGGAGTATGAACTGATCCAGCCCACCTCCACCGCCCCCTACCGCCGGGAGATCACCTGGTCCGTCTTTGATGAGAAGGCCAACCGGGTGGCCAACCTGCTGCTGGGCCGGGGGCTGAAAAAGGGCCAGAAGGTGGCCATCTTGCTGATGAACTGCCTGGAGTGGCTGCCTATCTACTTCGGCATCCTCAAGGCGGGTGCGGTAGCGGTGCCCCTCAATTTCCGCTATACCGCCCAGGAGATCGAGTACTGTGTGAAGCTGGCCGACGCCGACGTGCTGTTCTTTGGCCCGGAGTTTATTGGCCGTGTGGAGGACATCGTGCCCTCCATCGGCAAGGAGCGTCTCCTCTTCTTTGTGGGTGAGACCTGCCCCTCCTTTGCCGAGGATTACCACCGGGCCACCGCCAACTGCTCCTCCGCCGCCCCCAAGGTACTGGTGGACGACGAGGACGACGGGGCCATTTACTATTCCTCCGGCACTACCGGCTTCCCCAAGGCCATCCTGCTTACCCACCGCTGCCTCCTGCAGGCGGCCCGGATGGAGGCCATCCACCACGAGACCACCCATGAGGACGTGTTCCTCTGTATTCCGCCCCTGTACCACACCGGCGCCAAGATGCACTGGTTCGGCTCCCTGTTTACTGGCAGCAAGGGGGTGCTGCTGAAGGGCAACAGCCCCAAGGCCATCTTTGACGCCGTCTCCCAGGAGCGGTGCACCATCGTGTGGCTGCTGGTGCCCTGGTGCCAGGACATTCTGGCCGCCCTGGACCGGGGCGACCTGAAGCTGGAGGACTACCAGCTCAGCCAGTGGCGGCTCATGCACATCGGCGCCCAGCCGGTGCCTCCCTCCCTCATCCGGCACTGGATGCAGTATTTCCCCCACCACAAATACGATACCAACTACGGCCTGTCCGAGTCCACCGGCCCGGGCTGTGTCCACTTGGGGATGGACCACATCGGCAAGGTGGGCGCCATCGGCGTGCCCGGCTACGGCTGGAAGGTAAAGATCGTGGACGAGCAGGGCCAGACCGTGCCCCAGGGCGAAGTGGGCGAGCTGTGCGTCAAGGGCCCCGGCGTGATGAAGTGCTACTACCACGATCCCGAGGCCACCGCCGCCGTGCTCCACGGGGAGTGGCTCCACACCGGCGACATGGCCCAGCAGGACGAGGACGGCTTCTACTTCCTGGTGGACCGGAAGAAGGACGTCATTATCTCTGGCGGTGAGAACCTCTACCCCGTGCAGATCGAGGACTTCCTGTCCGCCTACCCCAAGGTCCACGATGTGGCCGTCATCGGCCTGCCGGACAAGCGCCTGGGCGAGATCGCCGCGGCGGTCATCCAGGTGAAGGACGGCATGACCTGCACCGAGAGCGAGATCAACCAGTTCTGCACCGATCTGCCCCGGTACAAGCGGCCCCGGAAGATCATCTTTGCCGACGTGCCCCGCAACCCCACCGGCAAAATCGAAAAGCCCAAGCTGCGGGAGAAGTACTGCGGCGTGCGCCTGGTGGAGGCCCAGAACAGAGCTTAACAGACCAACAGCCCGTCCCCATGGGGGACGGGCTGTTTTGTGCTTAAATGACCTGAAAAAGGAAGAATTTCAGGTAGTTGGTCTCCTCCACGTTCCAGAGGATGGGGTGATCGGGGGCCTGCTGGCGCACCTCAATTTGCCGCAGTTGCCGCCCGGCGTCGGCGGCGGCGGAGCGGAGCATTTTGATAAACATCTCCTCGGTGGCGAAGTGGCTGCAGCTGGCGGTGGCCAGGTAGCCGCCCCGGGGCAGCAGCTTCATGGCCCGGTAGTTGATCTCCTTATAGCCCCGCATGGCGTTGCGGGCGGTCTTGCGGGACTTGGTGAAGGCGGGCGGGTCCAGGATGATGAAGTCATAGTTGCTCTGGTGCTCCAGGGTGGGCAGCAGGTCGAAGACGTCAGCACACATAAAGTCCATGCGCCCCTCCAGGCCGTTGAGTACGGCGTTGTCCCGGGCCAGATCCACCGCCGCCTGGCTCACGTCCACCGCGGTGACGTGCTCCGCGCCCCCCAAGGCAGCGTTGAGGGCAAAGCTCCCGGTGTGGGTGAAGCAGTCCAGCACCCGCTTGCCCCGGGCCAGCTTGGCCACCGCCCGGCGGTTGTACTTCTGGTCCAGGAAGAAGCCGGTCTTCTGGCCGTTTTCGAAGTCCACCCGGTAGTGCACGCCATTCTCACAGATCTCGGTCCAGGTCTCCTTGGGCTGGGGCAGCCCCTCCAGGGGGAACCAGCCCTTGTTCTCCTCCAGACCCTCCCGGGCGCGAAGGGCCACGTCATTGCGCTCAAAGATGCCCTGGATGTCCTGGCCGTCTTTTTGGAGCACATCCACCAGAATGGGGAAGAGGACGGGCTTTAGCTGCTCCATGCCGTAGGACAGGGTCTGAGTCACCAGCACCGGACCGAAGCGGTCCACTGTCAGGCCGGGGAACTGGTCGGCCTCTCCAAAGATAACCCGGCAGCAGCTCAGGTCATTCTGACCCATCACCGTCTTGCGGTAGGCCCAGGCGTACTCCACTCGCCGACGCCAGAAGCTCTCGTCAAAGCGGTCGTTGGCGTTGCGGCTCAAAAGCCGCACCCGGATCTTGCTGTGCTGGCTCAGTAGGCCGGTGCCCAGGTAGCGGCCCTTGCCGCTGACCACGTCCACCAGGGTGCCGTTGGCGGGGGCGGGATCAGGCTGGTCGGTGAGTTCCTCCGCGTACACCCAGGGGTGGCCGGACAGAATGGCCCGCTCCCCCTTGGGGGTGATGGTGTAGACGGGATAGGGGCGGCTTTGTTTCATAAAACAGGTTCCTCTCTGTACAAAATAGCGGATTTCATTTCATTATAGCATGGATCGGCTCCCTGTGCTAGAATGAAGAAAAAAGGAAAGGGCGGTTTTCATGGAGATCGAACGCAAATGGCTCACCAACGGGTGGCCGGAGGGGCTGGAGGAGACCAAACGCATCCTGATGCGTCAGGGGTATATCACCACCCGGCCCACCGTGCGCATCCGCAGCGAGGAGAGCGGGGGCGTGACGGAATACGTGCTGTGCTTCAAAGGGGCGGCAGGGCCGGACGGCCTGGCCCGGGAGGAGCTGGAGACCCGCACCGACCCGGAATTCTTTGCCAAGCTGGAGGCCTTTATCGGCCGTCCCCTCATTGAGAAGGAACAGCGGCGCTATGCCCTGCCGGGCGGCCTGACCCTGGAGGTAAACCAGGTGGACCGGGGACAGCCGGGGGAGTTTTTCTACGCCGAGGTGGAATTCCCCACCAGGGAGGCCGCCCTGGCCTGGCAGCCTGGCACACTGGGACTGGGGGAGTACCTCCATCATGAGGTCACCGGGGAGCCAGGACAGAGCATGGCGGCCTACTGGGTCCAGACCCGGGGAGAGGGATAACCAAGTTCTGGAAGAGAGGAAATCCCCCATTTTATACTTGCCGAATGGAAAAAAACTGAGTATACTGGAACAAGATTTACATAACGTAAAATGGGGGATCGCACCATGCAGCAGACACCAACACGCCGCCGCTCCGGCTCCTCCGGAGGCCGCCGGCAGCAGCCGCCAACCCGCCGTGCCGCGCCGCCGCCGAAAAAGCGCAGACGCCGCCGGAGTATTGGCTGGACCTTATACGGCATCCTGGTGGTCATCTCGGCCCTGATCGTGGGAATCTACGCTGCGGGGCATTTTTTCATTAAGCCGCCCGAGATTGAGGGGAGCCAGGGGGATCTCTCCACCGCGCCGGAGGTGGAGGACGGCTCGCAGCAGCCGGAGGACCCCAACGCCCTGATCCGAAAGGAAGGGGTCTATAACTTCCTCCTGCTGGGCAAGGACGTGGACAGCAGCAACACCGATACGCTGATCGTGGTCAGCTATGACACGGTGAATCAGAAGATTGGGATGGTGTCCATCCCCCGGGACACGGCGGTAAAGCGTGAGTGGAGCAGCATGCCTAAGATCAATGCCGCCTTCCACAACAGCAAGGCCGGCCCGGAGGTGCTGAAGGAGGAGATCAAAAATACCTTCGGCATCCCCATCGACTACTACATCCATGTGGATTTGAAGGGCTTTGTGGCCCTGGTGGACGAGCTGGGGGGCGTAGATATTGAGGTTCCCCTGGACATGAACTACGACGACCCCTACCAGAACCTGCACATCCACCTGAACGCGGGCATGCAGCACCTGGACGGGCAGCAGGCCATGGGGGCGGTGCGTTACCGCCACGACAACGAGGACAGCCCCAATTACAAAGCAAACCAGTGGTACAGCGACGTACAGCGAGGCGAATTTCAGCGCCAGGTGCTGGTGGAACTGGCCAAGAAGGTGATCTCCTGGAATTCCATCCCCAAGGTGACCTCCTTCCTGGAGCTGTTCAACACCTACATCGACACCGATCTCAGCATGCAGGACATGCTCTACTTCGCCACCAAGGCTATGGAGGTGGATGTGTCCACTGCCATCCAGCAGGGCAATCTGGAGGGCCGGGGCGAGGGCGTGGTCAACGGCTATAAGTACTGCTTCGTTTATGAGGCGGAGGATATCCTGCCCACCATCAACTCTCTGATCAATCCCTACACCCGTGATTTGACGGCGGATGATCTAAACCTGCCGGTACCGGAGTACTTTTGGAACGGCGTTGTTATTGACTAAATAAGGGCGATCAAACCGGCCCCGCAGCCATGCCGCGGGGCCGGTTTTTTGGATTTCAAAGGAATCTTTCTGAAAAAAACACAAGGAACGGGAAGGAGAGAAGCGCTGCCTGCACGCTTTCTTAAGAAATCATAAAACAACCTTTAGAAGCCTTGTCGAAGGGAGGCGAATCCGATATACTGGGGCACATCTCAAACAAGATTGGAGGGAGCCCCCCTGGCTCAGACACAGACACCCAACCGCCGGCCATCCTCCGGCGGACGCCGGCAACAGCCGGTCAAGCGATATAAGCGCCGCCGCCGCGGCGCCATTTGGGCCCTTTACACCTTTGTGGCCGTGCTGGCGGTCCTGGTGGTAGGCGCCTATGCCGCCGGACAGTTTCTGATTACCCCGCCGAAGGTGAAAGAGGCAAGAACAGAAGTGACCACCCAGGTAGGTGGGAAAACCGAACAGGCAGACCAGGCGCAGGACGAGGGCACGGCTCCCGAGGTGGCCTCCTCCGGCACCCTGAAACGGAAGGAAGGGGTCTATAACTTCCTGCTGCTTGGCAGCGACAAGGGCGGCGGCAACGCCGATACCATCATCGTGGCCAGCTATGACACCAAGGCCCAAAAGGTGGGCGTGCTGTCCGTGCCCCGGGACACCATGGTGGACCGGAACTGGAGCCGCAACGGCAAAATTAACGCCGCTCTGGGGCACGGCGGACCGGAGCTGGTGGCGGAAGAGCTCACCAAGACTCTGGGCGTGCCCATCGACTACTACTTCCACATCAACCTCCAGGGCTTTGTAGCGCTGGTGGATGAGCTGGGCGGGGTGGACGTGGACATCCCGGTGGATATGAACTACGATGACCCCTACCAGAACCTGCACATTCACTTTAAGGCTGGCCCCCAGCATCTGGATGGACAGGCGGCCATGGAGGCGGTGCGCTACCGCCACGACAACAAGACCAGCGTCAACGCCAATTACAGTGACCTGGACCGCACCAAGCTGCAGCAGCAGGTGCTCACCGGGCTGGCCAACAAGGTGATCTCCTGGGGCAGCATCACCAAGGTGCAGTCCTTCCTGAATCTCTTCAACACCTACGTCAAAACCGACATGGGCATGAAGGACATGCTCTACTTTGCCACCCAGGGGGTCAAGCTGGACACGAAAAACGGTGTCAGCTCCGCCACTCTGGAGGGCCGGGGCGACGCCTACTACCGGGCCTCCGCCTGGTGCATGGAGCTCAACCAGGACTCTACCGTGAAGCTGGTCAATGAGCTGGTGAACCCCTACACCCGGGAGCTGACCTTAAAGGATATGGACCTGCCCCGGGCCGAGCGCTACTACTTCAATTACTGATCGGACTGCCGTCCGGCGGAGACCTCCCTCTTCTCCGCCGGGCGGTTTTCTTTGGGGTTGACAGAACCGGCGGGATGGGCCATGATGGGAGAAGAATCGGCCAGGAAAGGATGGATCAGCATGGAGAACTGGAAGCAAGCGCTGGAGGACTGGTATGAGGAGCAGGTGGAGGTGCGCCACCGGCTACACCGTCAGCCGGAGCTGCCCTATGAGGAGCGGGAGACCACCCGTTTTATTAAGGAACAGCTGACCGCCTGGGGCATTCGGGTGGAGGAACTGCCCGGCCTGGAGACCGGTGTATCGGCGGTCATTGAAGGGGCGCACCCCGGTCCCATGCTGGTGCTGCGGGAGGACATAGACGCCCTGCCCATCCAGGAGAACACCGGGCTGGAGTTTGCCTCCCAGCAGCCCGGCGTGTGCCACGCCTGCGGCCATGACGTCCACACCGCCGCCCTGCTGTACGCCGCCCGGGCGCTGCATGCGCTGCGTGGAGAACTTCACGGCAGCGTGAAGCTGATCTTCCAGTGTGCCGAGGAGGTGGGCAGCGGAGCCTATAAGATGCTGGAGGCCGGCGCCCTGCAAAACTGCCAGCCCCAGGCGGTGGTGGGATTCCACTGTGCCCCGCTGCTGGAGCTGGGAAAGATCGGCGTGCGCCGGGGGCCCAGCAACGCCAGCTTTGATATTTTCACCTGGACCATCACCGGACAGGGGGGCCACGGAGCCTATCCTTATCGGTGTGTGGACCCGGTGGTGGTGAGCGCCTACCTCATTACCCAGCTTCAGACGGTGGTCAGCCGCTTTAACTGCCCCCTGTACCCGGCTGTGCTGACTGTGGGGGAGATCCACGGAGGGACCGCCCCCAACATCATTCCCGACCAGGTGACCATGCGGGGCTCCATGCGGGCCTTTGAGCCGGAACAGCGGCAGAAGATGCTGGAGCAGATTCTGCGAATCACCAAAGACTGCTGTTCCTCTCTGGGGGCCCAGGGCGAGGTGAAGCGGGATGTGGGGATCCCCTCCATTATCAGCGACCCGGAGATCGCCGACGGGGTGGCTCGGGCAGTGGAGGAGAGCCTGGGAAAGGAGCACCTCTACTGGCTGCCGGAGCCTTCTATGGGCTCTGACGACTTCTCCGTGTGGATGGAGGCGTGCAATGGCCGGGGCGTCCAGTTCTCGGTGGGCACCCACGATCCCGCCTGTCCCAACAGCGGACTGGGAATCCACGTGGCGGAGAACATCTTCCCCGATGAGGCGCTGAAATATGCCGCCCCCGTGCTGGTGCAGTTTGCATTGGATTATTTGAAAAAATAAAAATTTTTAATGGGGGACGGTGTTACTTTGCCCGCGGCGGCAAAGTAACCAAAACGCCGCCGGGGGACGGCTCCGATGAGCGCCTTCGCGCAGCGGGCGCTCATAGTCACCTTTCCCCCGGACCCCCGTTTACGGGGGACGCCCTATTGGAGCCTGGGTACTTGTATTCGGCGGTCCTAAGACAAGACCATTTGGTCCTTCTTGCCCCAGGCCTTAGGCCCTACCAAGGTTGAAATTTAAAAGTGTCTGCGCTATACGGACACCGCCTACTCTGGTAGAGCCAGGGCAGCTGGGCAGTTGCGGCGGATGGCAGAAAAACAGCAAAGATAAAACGAGGGAGCGACCGGATGGGTCGCTCCCTCGTATGCTGTTTCAGAACGGGCGCAGAGGCGAAACGAAGTTTCGCATAAAGTTCTTTTGCCTACTTTTCTTTCAAGAAAAGTAGGTTAGCCTTTCAGGGACTCAGCCCAGGCGGCGTACTTGGCCACCTTCTCGTCGCAGTCAGCCTTGCTGCCGCCGTTGGCCAGGATGTACACCTTGACCTTGGGCTCGGTGCCGGAGGGACGGACGATCAGGCTGGTGCCGTCGGCCATCTCATAGCGCAGCACGTTGGAGCCGGAGAGCTCCATGGTGCTCTTGCAGCCGTCGGCCACGTTGACCACGCTGCCGTCCTGGTAATCCTTCTGCTCCTTGACGGCCACACCGGCGATCTCCACCGGGGGCTTCTCTCGCAGACCCGCCATCAGGTCGGCCATTTTCTTCAGGCCGTCCAGGCCGGGCATGACCAGGTTCATGGTCTTCTCGCCGTAGTAGCCGTACTTCTCAAACAGGGACTGGAGGGCGTCATACAGGGTCATGCCCTGGCTGGCATACCAGGCGGCCATCTCGGAGAGCTCCACGCTGGCGGAGACGGCGTCCTTGTCCCGGACGTAGTCGCCCAGCATGTAGCCGTAGCTCTCCTCGTAGGAGAAGATGACCTTGCCCTCGCCGCTCTCCTCCAGCTGGTCCTTCTTCTGGGCCAGGAACTTAAAGCCGGTGAAGGTGTCGTAGCACTGCAGGCCGTTCACCTCAGCCACCTTGCGGGCCATCTCGGTGGTGACGATGGTCTTGAGGGCCACGGGCTTCTCAGGCATCTTGCCAGTGCGGCGCTTGGCACCAATGAGGTAGTCCAGCAGCAGAACACCGGTCTGGTTGCCGGAGATGACCTTGAACTCCCCGTTGCCGGTGTTGACCATGATGCCCACACGGTCGGCGTCGGGGTCGGAGCCCAGGATGAAGTCGGCGCCCTCCTTCTTGGCCAGGTCCACCGCCAGGTAGAAGCCCTCGGGGTTCTCGGGGTTGGGGGAGACCACGGTGGGGAAGTTGCCGTCAATGACCATCTGCTCGGGCACGCAAATGACGTGCTTGAGGCCCAGACGCTTGAGGACCTCGGGGATGAGCTTATAGCCGGTGCCGTGGAAGGGGGTGTACACCATCTTGAAGGAGTCGGCCATCTTCTCCACCACGGCCTTGTCGTTGACCTGCTCCATCACGTTGGCCAGGAACTTCTCGTCGGTCTCGGCGCCCATAATGACGATCTTGCCCTCGGCGACGGCCTTGTCGTAATCCATGGTCTTGACGCAGTCGAACACGTCCAGCTCCTTCATCTTCTTGGCCACCTCGTCGGCGTGCTTGGGGGGCAGCTGGGCGCCGTCCTCCCAGTATACCTTGTAGCCGTTGTACTCCTTGGGGTTGTGGCTGGCGGTGACGTTAATGCCGGCGATGCAGTGGTACTCCCGCACGGCGAAGCTGAGCTCCGGGGTGGGACGCAGGGACTCAAACAGACGCACGGGGATGCCGTTGCCCGCCATGACACAGGCGGCCTCCCGGGCAAAGGTGTCGGAGTTGTTGCGGCAGTCGAAGCACACGGCTACGCCACGCTTCACCGCCTCAGGACCCTCCGCCAAAATCACCTGGGCAAAGGCCTGGGTGGCGTGGCGGATGACGTGGATGTTCATGCGGTACAGACCCACGCCCATGGTGCCCCGCAGACCGGCGGTGCCGAAGGACAGCTGGTCAAAGAAGCGGGACTCGATTTCCTTCTCGTCGCCCTTGATGGCCTCCAGTTCCGCCTTCTCGTCAGCGGACAGGGCGGGGCTGTTGAGCCATTTCTCATAATTCTCCCGATAAGACATAGGTACATAACCTCCTGTAAATATGAAAACTCCGCGGGGAATTGGTTGTTGTGGTAAGTGTACCACAGCCAGGCGCAAATTTCCAGCGGAGTTTCGTCAAATATACGGAAAAATATGGGATTTTTACTTGTGGTAGCTGGAGCCTTCGTTGATTTTGAAGGCCCGATAGACCTGTTCCAGAAGCATCACTCGGGCCAGGTGGTGGGGGAAGGTCATGGGGGACATGGAGAGCTTCAGCCAGGCCTGCTGCTTGATGGAGGGGTGCAGACCGTAGGAGCCGCCGATGAGAAAAACCAGGTGCTTGGCGGAATTCTGCTGCCAATCTCCCAAGATCTGAGCCAGTTCCTCGCTGGAGCGCAGCTTTCCCTCCACGCACAGGGCCACCAGACTGGCGCTGGGAGGGAGCTTAGCGCGGATGGCGTCGGCCTCTTTGGCCAAAGCCTGGTCGATCTGGCCCTGGGTGGGGTTCTGGGGCAGCCTCTCCTCCGGCAGTTCGGTGAGAGTGAGCTTGCAGTAGCCGCTCAAGCGCTTCTCGTACTCCTTGCAGGCCTCCAGATAAAATTTTTCTTTCAGCTTGCCCACGCAGATGAGATGGACGCTCAGCATACCGCAGCCTCCTGTCGGATCCCCTTACGGGACAGATGGTATACCCGGCCCGGCTCCTTTCGGGGGGCGGCCTCCAGGGTCACCGTGTCCCCAAAGCCGGCCTGACGCAGGGTGCGGCCCACCACCTCCAGGGCGTGGGCAGGGGTGTTGTTCTCCTCAGAAAGGTGGGCCAGCAGGATGGTGCGGGCCCCGTTTTGGGCGGCCAGGAGGGCCAGCTGGGCCCCCGCCTCGTTGGAGAGGTGGCCACGGCGGCCCAGCACCCGCTGCTGAAGGTAGTAGGGGTAAGAGCCGGTGCGGACCCACTCCTCGTCGTGGTTGGCCTCGCACACCAGCAGATCACACCCGGTCACCGCCCGCTCTACTTCGGGAGATATGTAGCCCAAGTCGGTGCACAGCACCAGGCGGCTGTCGTCGCCGTTGATGGCGTAGCCCACGCTGCAGGCTGCGTCGTGGGAGGTGGCAAAGGGCTCCACCCACAGCTCCCCCAGGGGGAAAGCCTCCCCCGGTGCGAAAAAGCGGCCCAGCCGGTTGTGGGCAATGGCCGGAATCTTCCGGGCCAGAGCGTCCAGGGTGGGTGTGGTGGCGTATACCGGCAGATTGAGCTGCTTAGTGAGGGTGGTGAGCCCCGAGATGTGGTCGGTATGCTCGTGGGTAATGAGTACCCCGGACAGCTGGTGGGGGTCTACCCCCAGGCCGCGCAGGGCGGTGGTAATGCGTCGGGCGGAGATGCCCGCGTCCAGCAGAATGTGAGTTTGGCCGCAGGAGACCAGGGCGGCGTTGCCGCTGGACCCGCTGGCCAGGGTGACAAAGGTCAGCAATGTAGGCGCTCCTTTCCGGGTATGGACAGAAAAAAGGGGAGGCGGAAGGGGAACAAGTGCCCCAAACCCGCGCTCCCGCTTTTGGGTGGTTCGGTTTAGCCCACCTGGGCCTTGGCGTCCTCGTCGGGGACGGTGATCATCTTAATATCGGCACCTACACCGGACAGCTTGCCCACCAGATCCTCGTAGCCGCGCTCAATGTGGTGGATGTCACCTACTTCGGTGACGCCCTGGGCGGCCAGACCGGCAATGACCATGGCAGCGCCAGCCCGCAGGTCGCAGGCATTCACCGGCGCGCCGGTGAGCTGGGGGACGCCCTCAATGACGGCTACCTTGCCGTCCACCTGGATGTGGGCGCCCATGCGGCGGAACTCATCCACATAGCGGTAGCGGCTGTCCCAAACGCCCTCGGTGAGTACGCTGGTGCCAGTGGCCAGGCAGAGCACTGCGGCAATCTGAGGCTGCATGTCGGTGGGGAAGCCGGGGTAGGGCATGGTCTTTACATTGGTGCGGCTGATGGGGCCGAAGCGGCGCACCCGCACCGCGTCGTCCAGCTCCTCCACGTCCACACCCATCTCCACCAGCTTGGCGGTGATGCAGTCCAGGTGCTTGGGGATGACGTTCTGAATGAGCACATCGCCGCCGGCTGCGGCTACGGCGGCCATGTAGGTGCCCGCCTCGATCTGATCGGGAATAATGGAATAGGTGCCGCCCTTGAGGCGCTTGACGCCCCGGATCTTGATGACGTCGGTACCGGCGCCCATGATGTTGGCGCCCATAGAGTTAAGGAAGTTGGCCAGGTCCACGATGTGGGGCTCCTTGGCGGCATTTTCGATGATGGTCATGCCGTCAGCCAGAACGCCGGCCAGCATGATATTCATGGTGGCGCCCACGGACACCATGTCCAGGTAGATCTGTCCCCCGGACAGCCGTCCGCCGGCCACCTTGGCGCAGATCAGGCCGTTGCGCACGTCCACGTTAGCGCCCATGGCCACAAACCCCTTGATGTGCTGGTCGATGGGTCGTCCGCCCAGATCGCAGCCACCGGGCAGGGGCACCTCGGCCCACCCGAAGCGGCCCAGCAGGGCACCCACCAGGTAGTAGCTGGCACGGATCTTTCGGGCCAGCTCATAGGGGACCTGACGGTTGCGGATGTGGGAACAGTCGATATCTACGGTGGTGCGGTTGACGGTGCGCACGTCAGCCCCCAGCTCCTGAAGGATCTGGAGGATCAGGGTGACGTCGCTGATCTGGGGAATGTTCTCAATACGGCATACCCCGTCCACCAGCAAGGCGGCGGGGATGATAGCGACAGCGGCGTTTTTGGCGCCGCTGATGGTGATGGTTCCGTGAAGGGGCTTACCGCCCTGAATCTGATACTTATTCAAACTTGTCTGCACCCTCTCGAAGGAAATAATCATGGGGTTTATATGAACATACAGCGAATCATACGCCATAAGTAGTCGCAAAAGCGATGAAAAACAGCAGCTCCCATAGGGAGGCGCTCTAAAACGCATATATTATACCATCAGTATATCCAAAAGGCAATGAATTTTACGCTGCGGGCACAAAATTGTGCAAAAAGTAAGAACCTTAAAAAAATTAAGGATGGCCTTGGTCGAGATGATCAGGGTGAGATCTGGAAACCAGATCTTCCCAGTGGGCCTGCTCCTGCCGCTCCAGCAGATCACCGATGAGCTGATTGGACACCAGAAAGCCTTTTGGGGTGAAATGCCAGCGGCCGTCGGTTTCCTCTGCCCAGCCCTGGGCACGGAATTCTTCCAGCCGGGCCCGCAGGGGCGCAAAGTCCATAAAGTAGGTGCTGCGGTACTCCTGCTCCGCAATGCCCTGCACCGTGCGCAGGCGCAGCATCAGATACTCCCCGCATCGCTCCCGCTTGGGGATGATCTCCGACTCGTCGATGATATCGCCGCCCTGGAGGACACCCTGGATGTAGGCGTCCAGGTCCCGGACAAAGGAGTAGCGCCGCCCGCCGAAGTCGGAGTGGGCCCCGGGGCCAAAGCCGACATAGGGCTGGGTGAGCCAGTAGCGCAGGTTGTGCCGGGAGGCAAAACCGGGCTTGGCGAAGTTGGAGATCTCATACTGGGGGTAGCCAGCCCGCTCCAGCCGCCCCACCGTCCACAGGTACAGGTCGGCCTGCTGGTCGTCGTTGGGGAGAACTTCGCCTTCCGCCACCCGGGCGGCCAGGGGGGTGCCAGCCTCTACCTTCAGCCCGTAGCAGGACAAGTGCTGAGGGATGAGGGACAGGGCGTGCTCCACCGTGGCCTTCCAACTGTCCATGGTCTGGCCGGGCAGACCGTAGATCAGGTCCAGGGACAGGTTGGTGAAGCCTGCCTTCCGGGCGGCGGTGGCCGCCTCGTTGACTTGCTGGGGGGTGTGGATGCGGTGGATGCGCTCCAGCTCACAGGCGTTGGCCGACTGCATGCCCAAGGACAGGCGGTTGACCCCCGCCTTGCGGAGAAGCTTTAACGATTTGAGATCCACGCTGTCGGGGTTGCACTCCACGGTGACCTCGGCGTCCTTCTCCACCTGATAGAGCTTGTGCACCACACCCAGCAGCTCCTTGAGCCGCTTGGCTCCGTAGTAGCTGGGGGTGCCGCCGCCGATATAGATGGTGTCCACCGGAATGCCGTGGGCCAAGGGGGCGGTCTCCTTGATATGAGAGAACAGGGCCTTTTGGTAGGCGTCCATCCGGTCCTCCCGGCCGGCCAGAGAGTAGAAGTCGCAGTAATCACACTTACTGCGGCAGAAGGGGATATGAATATAGATGCCCAGCTTGTCCGCCATGGATACACACCTCATAAAAATCATTATCTGGAACAAACCGGGGTTTGCTCCCACGCATTATATACCACAGACTTTTGAAGTGCAAGGGAGGGAAAAGAGAGAGAATTTGGTCTTTTTTGGAAGAGAATTGGGGAAAACCGCCGAGAGGCAAAAAAATGTAAAGCAGGCTTGACATGAAATGTAAAGCAAGCTATACTAAAAATGTAAAGTGAGCTTTACGTTGAAAGGAGGCGGTGACGTGACCAACCGCATTGCTCAGCTGCGCAAGGAGCGGCGCATCTCTCAGGCGGAGCTGGCTGACGCCGTGGACGTGACCCGGCAGACCATTATCTCTCTGGAGAACGGGCGCTATAACGCCTCCCTGCTGCTGGCCCATAAGATCGCCAAATATTTTGGGATGACTATTGAAGAAGTATTCCTGTTTGAGGGGGAAGAGCTATGAAAGAGCGTTTAAAAAAGATCCTGCCGATTTTGGGCATCGTCTGCGGAGCGGCCTTGTTTGCCGCAGCATTTCTGCTGGACGAGAACATCCCCAAGAAGCTGGGGGGAGTTCTGTTTGGCACTGCTGGGATCCTGATGGGCCTGGGGGCCACGGGTATTTTTATGGATGCAGCCTGGCGAAAGATGTCGGAGGAGGAACGCCGGGAGGCAGAGCGGGGCGAGCGGGATGAGCGCAACGTGGCCATCCGGGAGAAGGCGGCCTACTCCAGCTGGTACTGGACCTTATATCTGCTGTGGGGAGCCTTCTTTGTGACCTTGGTGATGGGCAGCGGCTTTCCCACCGCCCTGGTGTCGGTACTAATCGTTCTGCATTGTGTGTTCCTGATGGTTAATATGGGCCGCTGGGCCAAGCAAATGTGAGGGGGGAGAGGCATGATCCTGAAGAAGATGACAAACCATCCCGGTGACTATGGGAAAAATCTGCGGCAGCGCCGATGGGCCTTTCTGGCCATCCTGGCCATTGGGCTGGTGGGGCTGGGGTGCTATGTATGGCTGGTGCCGGACAGCGGTCTCGGCGACTATGCCAGGAGCTTTTACCTGGGGGGTGCCTGCGGTATCACCGGGGGCGGTCTGGGTCTGCTGGTTCGCAACGAGTGGATGCTCCGTCACCCGGAGAAGTGGAAACGGGCCCGCATTCAGGAGACCGACGAGCGCAGCCAGCGCATTTCTGCCCAGGCCGCACAGCTGGCGGGAGTTGGCGTGTTCTTCCTCCAGGCCCTGGCCGCCTTTGTGCTGGTGGCGGTGGACCGGCGGCTGGTGACCGTGCTGCTGTGCTCCATGGCGGTGTACATGGCCCTGTTCCTGGGGACCCGCTTCGGCCTGTCCCGGAAGCTATGAGTGCGCGGAGATTGGAGCTGCCCATCACCGAAGCTCTGGCGGGGGTTAAGGTGGATACCCTGCTCAAACGGCATTTGGGGCTGTCCGGGACGGTGGTGCGGCGGATCAAATGGTTAGAGGACGGCATCCTGGTGGATGGGGCGCGGGTGAATACCCGGTTCTGTCCCAGAGAGGGGCAGGTGCTGTCGGTGCGGCTGTCCGATCCCGAGCGGCGCAGCGGCATCCTGCCCGCCCCCGGCCCCCTGGACATCGTTTATGAGGACGGGGATGTGGTGGTGCTCAACAAGGCCCCCGGCGTGCCCGTCCACCCCGGCCCAGGGCACTATTCCGATACAATTGGGAATTATCTTCTCTATTATTACGATCAGGAGGGAAGTGAGGGGGACTTCCACCCCGTTCACCGCCTGGACCGGGGGACTTCCGGCCTGCTGGTGGTGGCCCGCCACCCCCACGCCCAGGAGGTGCTGAAAAATCAGCTCCACACCGACGCCTTCCGCCGGGAGTACCTGGCGGTGTGCGAAGGGGTGCCGGAGCTGCCCGCTGGGACTGTGGACGTCCCCCTGGGGCCGAAACCCGGTTCTCTGGTGGAGCAGATGGTCCGCTCGGACGGAAAACCCGCGCGCACCCACTATGAGGTGGTGAAGGCGGGGGAGCGGTGCGCCCTGGTACGCCTGGTGCTGGACACCGGCCGCACCCACCAGATCCGGGTGCATATGGCCCACCTGGGCCACCCTCTGGTGGGAGACTTTCTTTACGGGAAGGAGGAGCCAGAGCGGATCCCACGGCCCGCCCTTCACTCACACCGCCTAACCTTCCGACACCCCATCAGCGGACAGGAGATGTCCTTTATAGCTCCGCTGCCCCAAGATATGGAGCGGCTTCTGGAGCGGGAAGGCCTGGTATGACAAAGCCCTGGGGCTGCCAAGCGGCAGCCCCAGGGCTTCGTTGTGTATTTAACGGGCGTTCAGCATCCGGCTGGCGTTGAGAATGGCGATTACCGACACGCCTACGTCGGCAAACACCGCCCACCACAGGCCCACATAGCCCAGGGCGGACAACACCAGCACCGCCAGCTTTACCCCGATGGCGAAGATGGTGTTCTCTTTCACAATGGTCATGGTCTTTCGGGCAATGGATACAGCCCGGGCCAGCTTGCCCAGGTCGTCGTCCATGAGCACCACGTCGGCGGCCTCGATGGCGGCGTCCGAGCCCATGGCCCCCATGGCCACGCCCACGTCTGCACGGGAGAGAACCGGCGCGTCGTTGATGCCGTCGCCCACATAGACCAGAGTATGGCCCGGGGTCTCCTTGGCCAGCAGAGCCTCCACCTGGTCCACCTTGTCCCCGGGGAGCAGCTGGGCGTACACCTGATCCAGTCCCAATTCCTTGGCAGCGGCCTGCCCGGCGGCCTGACTGTCGCCGGTGAGCATCACGGTACGGCTCACGCCAGCGGCTTTCAGGGCGTGGATGGCCTGCTTGGCACCGGGTTTCAGCTGGTCGGTAATGACCAGCCGTCCGGCGTATTGGCCCTCCAACGCCAGGTGGATTACCGTGCCGGGGGCCTCCGGCTGCTGGGGACGGGAAATGCCGTTTTCCTTCATCAGCCGCTCGTTGCCAGCCAGCACGGCCCGGCCATCCACTTGGGCCCGCAGGCCCCGGCCAGCCAGTTCCTCCACCTGGAACACCCGGTCCCGGTCGGGAGTGCCGCCCCAGGCGGTAAGGATGGAGCGGGCGATGGGGTGGGTGGAAAATTGCTCGGCCTGGGCGGCCAGCTCCAGAAGCTCTTCCTTGCCCATACCCACGGGGGAGACCTCCGTGACGGCAAAGCGGCCCTGGGTCAGAGTTCCTGTCTTATCAAAGACCACCGTGTCCGCCTTGGCCAGGGCCTCCAGATAGTTGCCGCCCTTTACCAGGATACCCTGGCGGGAGGCTCCGCCGATGCCCCCGAAGAAGCTCAGGGGGATGGAGATGACCAGCGCGCAGGGGCAGGACACCACCAGGAAGTTCAGCGCCCGCAGGACCCAGGTGCGCCAGGCCCCCAGTCCCACCAGGGGAGGCAGCACGGCCAGAGCCACGGCGCACAGCACCACGGCGGGGGTGTAGTACCGGGCGAATTTCGTAATGAAGTGCTCCGCCTTGGCCTTCTTGGCGGCGGAGTTTTCCACCAGATCCAGGATCTTGGCCACGGTGGACTGGCCGAAGGGGCGGCTTACCCGCACCCGCAGCAGACCGCTGAGGTTGACGCAGCCGCTGACCACCTCGTCCCCGGCTGCTACATCCCGGGGCATGGACTCGCCGGTGAGGGCGGCGGTGTCCAGAGCGGAGGCGCCCTCCACCACCGTGCCGTCCAGAGGAACCCGCTCCCCGGCCCGGATGACGATGATCTCATCCACCGCCACCTCCTCCGGGTCCACAGTAATCACCTGACCATCCCGCTCCACGTTAGCGCTGTCGGGGCGGATGTCCATGAGCTGGGCAATGGAGGCGCGGCTGCGGCTGACGGCTACACTTTGGAACAGCTCGCCCACCTGGTAGAAGAGCATGACGGCCACGCCCTCCCGGTACTCCCCACAGCCAAAGGCGCCCACGGTGGCCAGAGCCATGAGGAAGTTCTCGTCAAATACCTGGCCGTTTAAGATGTTCCGAACTGCCTTCCACAAAATGTCCCAGCCGATGAGGGCATAGGGCAGCAGGTAGAGGAGAAATTCTCCCCAGGGTGGCAGAGGAGCCAGGGCGGTCACCGCCCACACTCCGATAAACAGCACTGTGCTGCCGAGGATGCGCCGGAGGGTCTTCTTCTGCTTTTTTGTCATGGCCAGCCGCCTCCTTACAGGTTCCCGAATCTTACTTGACTACGATCTCGCAGTCCGGCT
Source organism: uncultured Oscillospiraceae bacterium (assembly GCA_902497145.1). Classification (GTDB taxonomy): domain Bacteria; phylum Bacillota; class Clostridia; order Oscillospirales; family Oscillospiraceae; genus Lawsonibacter. Next base: position 40,370 of record CABVDR010000008.1, on the reverse strand, counting down.
CCACCTTCCGGCAGGCCTTCACCGCTTCCTTCACGATCTGGTCAAAGCGGGCGTCATCTGCCTCCAGGGTGAGCTTCTGGGTCATAAAGCTGACGGTGGCACTGGTGACGCCGTCGATGTTCTGGATGGCACGCTCCATTTTGGCCGCGCAGTTGGCGCAGTCCAGGTCGATCATCTGAAAGGTCTTTTTCATGGCTTACTCCTCCTCAATATGTTCCATACCTTGACTTAAGATACTGACCACGTGGTCATCGGCCAGGGAGTAGAAGATGGTCTTGCCCTCCCGGCGGAATTTCACCAGCTTGCTGGCCTTCAGCACCCGCAGCTGGTGGGAGACGGCGGACTGGCTCACGTCCATGAGCTTGGCAATGTCACATACGCACAGCTCCGACTCCAACAGGGCGTAGAGAATTTTTACCCGGGTGCTGTCCCCGAAGATTTTGAACAGCTCCGCCAGGTCGTACAGGGTCTCATCCCGGGGCAGCAGTTCCCGCACCCGCTCCACCGCGTCGGGGTGCACTTGGGTGACGGCACAGCACAGGTCCTGATCCCGTTCCTGCTCCATGAGTTATCCCTCCTCAAATTATCATATGAATAATTGTTCATATATTGTACTGTTAAGATACACCGAAAGTGTGAGAGTGTCAAGGGAGAAGAAAAAATTTTTTTGAAAAATGGGGAACCTTTTTTTGCAGCCGCCGTCCAACCCACTGAAAACAGAAAATACCGCGGAATATCCCGCGAAGAAAAAAGGAGTTACTCGACTATGAAACACCGCTCTTACGCTCTGCTTCTTGCCGCCGCTCTGTCCGTCTCTCTGCTGGCCGGTTGTGCTCCCAAGGAGAACACCCAGGACTCCAGCAGTTCTTCTTCCAGCCAGAGCAGCCAGTCCACCGCTTCCAGCTCCGGCGTGAGCTCCTCCAGCAGCTCCGCCTCCGGCTCTGTCAGCAGCTCGGGTTCGGCCTCCGGCAGCACCAGCACCCCCGACGCCTCCCAGGGTGAGACCCAGGAGGAGGCCAAGCTGACCCTGAGCCGCACCGGCTTTACCCTCTTCTCCGCCGGCTCCAGCTACACCCTGAAGACCGACGGCGTGCCCGAGGGCACCAAAGTGACCTTCAAGTCCGGCAACCCCGATGTGGCTACCGTGGATGAGAACGGCAAGGTGGTGGCGGTCAAGCCCGGCAACACCAAGATCACCGTGACCGCCGGCGACCAGAAGGCCACCTGTGTGGTCGCCTGTAAGTGGGAGGAGAGCACGCCCTCTACCGGCGGCAGCACCGGCGGTTCCAGCTCCGGCGGCAGCTCCAGCTCTGGCGGCAGCACCGGCGGCGGGACGACCACTCCGGATCCCGAGCCCAGCAATGTGGATCTGGCGGCCTTCTACTCCTCTGTCGCCTCCAAATATTCTATGCCTAATCTGAGCCTGGCCGATTCCGCCCTGATGGACAACTACTATACCGGCCTGAGCAGCATTGCCACCGAGCAGTGTAAGGTGTACATCAATATGATGTCCATGAATATGGGCGAGATGGCCCTGGTCCAGGTGAAGAACAGCAGCGATGTGGCCAAGGTGAAGAGTATCTTCCAGGCCCGCATCGACTCCATGATCAACGGCGGCGCGTGGTATCCCGAGCCCACCCGCATTTGGACGGAGCAGTCCCGGGTGGTTTCCAACGGCAACTATGTGATGATGGTGGTTGGCGAGAACTGCGATTCCATCGTGAAGGATTTTAATGCGCTGTTTTGATTGATTCTCCCCTGCGGAATGTGATATCATGGGGCGGACGGTCTTTGCCGTCCGCCTCTCATTCTGTTTCGTTTTACCTAGGAGGATAACCTATGGTCTTTTCTACCCCAATTTTTCTATTCTATTTTCTGGCGCTGACCCTGCTGGTCTATTACCTGGTGCCCCGGAAGGGGCGCAACGTGGTACTGCTTATCTCCTCCCTGTTCTTCTATTACTGGGGCGAGCGGGAGTATGTGGCTATCATGTTCCTGTCCACCGCCATCGACTACACCCACGGCATGTTGGTGGAGCGGTGCAAGAAGAAGGGCAACGACAAAGGGGCCCGGATGGCGGTGGCCTCGTCGGTCATCTTCAACCTGGCCCTGCTGCTATTCTTTAAGTACTGGGACTTTTTGGCCGGTTCCCTCCAGGCTATGGGCCTGACCTTTATGCCGGTGCTGAACATCCACCTGCCCATCGGCATCTCCTTCTACACCTTCCAGACCATGAGTTACACCATCGACGTGTACCGGGGCGACACTCGTGCCCAGCGCAACATCATCAACTTCGGCACCTTTGTCACCCTGTTCCCCCAACTCATTGCCGGTCCCATCATCAAGTATAAGGACCTGGGCGACCAGATTAACGAGCGCACCACCTCCACCGAGAAGTTCGCCTCCGGAGTGCAGATCTTTATGGTGGGCATGGCCAAAAAGGTGCTGGTGGCCAACAACGTAGGTATGCTGTGGGAGGCCTACAAGGGCATGGCCGCCGGGGAGCTCACCGTACTGGGTTCCTGGCTGGGCGTGATCGCCTTTACCTTCCAGATCTACTTCGACTTCTCGGGCTACTCCGACATGGCCATCGGTCTCGGGCGGATGCTGGGCTTTGAGTTTTTGCCCAACTTCAACTACCCCTATATCTCCAAAAGCATTACCGAGTTCTGGCGGCGCTGGCACATCTCCCTGTCCACCTGGTTCCGGGAGTACTTGTATATCCCCCTGGGAGGCAACCGCTGCTCCAAACCCCGGTGGATGTTCAACCTGCTGGTGGTGTGGGCGGCCACAGGGATTTGGCACGGGGCCAGCTGGAATTACCTCATTTGGGGCCTCTACTTCTTCGTACTGCTGATGCTGGAGAAGTTTTTCCTGCTGAAGGTGCTGAACAAAGCCCCCGCAGTGGTAGGCCACATCTACACCCTGTTCTTCGTGGTGGTCAGCTGGGCCATCTTCGCCATTGAGGACTTCTCACAGCTGGGCTCCTACCTGAAGGTGATGTTCGGCCTGGGCGGCGTGCCTTTGGTGGACGCTCAGCTGGGCTACTATATCACCAGCTACCTGCCTATTCTGGTCGTGGCGGCGGTGGCCTCCACCCCCCTGGGCGCCAAGCTGTACCACAAGCTCAAGCCCGGCGCGGCTGAGGTGGTGTGCACCGTGCTGGTGCTGGCGGGACTGGTGGTGTGCACCGGGTATCTGGTGGACGGCACCTACAATCCCTTCCTGTATTTCCGCTTTTAAAGGAGTATATCCATGAGTAAAAAGTACTGTATCTTTTTAACGGTCCTGTTTTCTCTGTTCATCGGCGGGATTTTGGTGGGCAGTTTCCTGGCTCCGGATCAGGAATTTTCCGAGCTGGAAAACCGCTATCTGGCCACGCCGCCTAAGCTGAGTGCGGAGAGCCTGGAAAACGGCAAGTTTATGGAGGACGCGGAGGACTACGTCAACGACCACATCATTGGCCGGGACTTCTGGGTGGCCCTGAAGGCCTGGAGTGAGCGGCTGAGCGGCAAGCAGGAGAACAACGGGGTCTACTTTGGCAAGGAGGACACCCTGATCAACCGCCTGGACGAGCCGGACCACGACACGCTGATGACCAGTGCGGGTTTTGTCAACGCTCTGGTGAACAATGTGGACGTGCCGGTGTACTTCGGCATCATCCCCTCCGCGGCGGAGATCTGGTCGGACCGACTGCCTGCCGGAGCGCCTACCGCCGACGAGGCGGCCATCATTGAGGAGCTGTACGACACGGTGCAGACCTACACCATCGACGTGTACTCCGCCCTGGAGGAACACAAGGACGAAAACATCTACTACCGCACCGACCACCACTGGACCAGCCTGGGCGCCTACTATGGCTACACCGCCCTGATGGAGGCCATGGGCATGGAGGCCGCTCCTCTGGATGAGGACGCTAAGGTGACGGTGTCGGACTCCTTCTACGGCACCATCTTCTCCAGCTCCGGTGTGCGCTGGGTAGCCCCCGACCACATTGACCGGTATATCTCCGGGGATGGCCTGAAGGTGACCGCCTACTTTGACGGTACCCCCACCGACAGCACCCTGTATGTGGACAGCTACCTGGACAAAAAGGACAAGTACTCCTCCTTCCTGGGCGGCAACCAGCCTTTGTGCGTCATCGAGACAGAGCACACCGACGCCCCTAAGGTGCTGGTGATCCGGGACTCCTACTCGGACTCCCTGGCCCCCTTCCTGACCCAGAATTTTTCTGAAATCCATCTCTTTGACCCCCGCATGAACCTGAACAGCGTGAAGGACTATGTGGAGACAAACGAGATCGATCAGGTGGTGGTGCTGTACAGCATCTCCAACTTTATCTCCTCCAGCAAGGACCTGTTTGTACTGAGCCGGTAAGTAAAAAAATCCCGTGGATTCCTGGGAATCCACGGGATTTTTGCGTGATACGGCAGAAGCGAAACGCAGTTTCGCACAAAGTTCTTTTGGTTACTTTTCTTTCAAGAAAAGTAACCCTGTTAAGTCGAAGGGCGGAGTGTACTCCTCCTTGGCGCTGGTGCGCTCCTGGCAGAAGCCGTCCAGACCTAAGTTCTGCATGTACTGGATAGCGGTATTCATCTCCCCCCGGCGCAGGCGGCGGTCGATCTCCGGAACTTCAGACAGATCTCCCCAGGGGGTGTATTGGCTCATGAGGGAGAAGAGCACCGTCCCCTTGGGGAAGGTGTCCGCTACCCAGTCCATCACCGCCTTGGCCCCGTCCACCTGTCCGGGCAAAATCAGGTGGCGGATGATGACCCCCTTCTTCATCAGGCCGTCCTCATCAAACTGACAGGGGCCCACTTGGCGTACCATCTCTTGAATGGCCTGCACAGCAACCGGTGGATAATCCGGTGCGGCAGAGTAGCGTGCGGCGGCTTTTGCGTCCAAATATTTTAAATCGGGCAGGTAGATATCCACAAGTCCATCCAAACTGTGTAAGGTTTCCAGGCGCTCATACCCTCCTGTGTTCCAAACCACGGGCACCGGCGGCCGGTACCGGGTCAGAAGTTCACGGAGCACATGGGCGTAGTGGGTGGGGGTGACAAAGTTCAAATTGTGGGCCCCCTGGGCGATGAGGTTTTTACACCCCTGTTCCAGCTCCGTGAGCGTGAGGGCCTTGCCAAAGTGTTCGTGGCTGATTTTCTCATTTTGGCAGAACACACAACCCAGGGGACAGCCGGAGAAGAACACCGTGCCCGACCCTCGGGTACCGGAGATAGGTGGCTCCTCCCACATGTGGAGGGCGGCCCGGGCCACCATGGGGCTCTCAGGCATCCCGCACAGCCCGTCCCCCCGCTCCGGGGTGCGCACAGCGCCGCACTGGCGGGGGCAGAGATTGCAGATCATGAAGAACTCCTCCCTTAAAAATAGCCCAGACGCTGAGCGACTGTATCAGAAAAGGCAGAGAAGGCGTTGGGGACGGCATAGTCCCGCTCCAGGGCGCCCCGGTCGGCCCACACCCAGCCCTCGTGCAGGGCCTCCGGCTCCACCTGGACGGCATAGGCGGTCATGTGCCATTCGATGTGGGAAAAGATGTGCTTACCGGTGGTCGCCTTCTGAAAGTCCTCCGGCGTGAGACCCAGCAGGGCGGGGATAGCCTTTTCTTCCTCCAGCTCGTTGGGATATTCCCACAGGCCCGCCAAAAGTCCCCGCTCCGGGCGGCGGCGCAGAGCTACCCCGCGGTCGGAAAAAATCAGGTAGACCCGCCGCTTTTCCACCCGCCGGGGCTTTTTCGGCGCTTTCACCGGAAATTCCCCGGTGCGGCCCTGCTGGAAAGCCTGACAAAAGTCAGCGGCGGGGCACTTCTCACACAACGGCGCCCCGTTGGGCAGGCAGACCGTGGCCCCCAGCTCCATCATAGCCTGGTTGAACTGACCGGGCTGGGCGGTGGGTATCACCTGCTGGAGGGCGGCGGTGATGCGCTTTTTCGTGGCGGCGGCCAAAATGTCAGAAGGGTCAGCGGTAAGGCGGGTCACCACCCGCAGTACATTCCCGTCCACGGCGGGCACCGGGATGCCGAAGGCAATGGAGGCGATGGCCCCGGCGGTGTAGTCCCCTACTCCAGCCAAGGAGCGGATGCCCTCATAAGTATTTGGGAATACTCCCCCCCAGTCATCTACAATCTGACGGGCGGCCTTTTGCAGATTGCGGGCCCGGCTGTAATAGCCCAGGCCCTGCCACAGCTTCATCAGGGTGTCCTCCGGCAGGGCGGCCAGATCCTGGACGGTGGGGGCCGCCTGCAAAAAGCGGCGGTAGTAGTCCAACACCGCCACAACTCGGGTCTGCTGGAGCATAATTTCCGACACCCAGACCCGATAGGGGGTGGGATTCTGCCGCCAGGGCAGATCCCGGGCGTGCTCCCGGTACCACAGGAGCAGGGGGATGGGCAGTTGTTCCAACGCCTGCATGGAAAACCTCCTAGGAAAACGGATTTCTTGATTATAGCTTATTTTCCTCTGCCGCGCAAGGAAGAGAAGACTATAAGCAATCAGTAATATTCTTTATAATGAAATTGGGGATAGTATTTTTATAGGAAAGGTGGTAAAGTGTGAATCGGCAAAAGGTTAAAAATTTAACAAGAATTTGGTTACCGCTCTTACCAGGTTCTTGGAAAAACCTTTGCAGCTCGATTTTCCATTCCTTCCTTCTCACAAAACAGTCAAAACGGGAAGCCCGGCGGGGCTTCCCGTTTTGGCGTTTTCCGGGCTTTACTCGCTCTGGGCAGCAAACTGCTCCTCCAGAAGCTGGGCCATCTCCAGTACCAGGGCGTCACAGTGGTCCTTACGGGCAATTTCCTGTTCCTTGGCCAGGGTGAGCAGGGAGGTACAGTCGGTAACCTGGTGGCACTGGCGGAAGTTCTGGATGATCTGGCGGGCCTGTTTGCTGTCGTACCCGGCCATTCCCAGGATCATCAGCGTTGCGCTGAGGGCGCCGCAGGCCGAGCCGTGAAGCATACCGGAGCCAAAAAAGCTGCCCAGCTTGTCGGCCTGCTCCTTGTCCAGACCAACCTGGTCAGCAAAGGGGATAAGCAGGGACTGGGCGCAGTTGTAGTGGCGGCCGTTGGGCTCGGTGCGCAGATACTTGACTTCTTCCATACGGGTCATAGTGGGATTCCTCCTGGTTAATTGAAAATATCGGGGGTGTCGGCAAACATCTGCCGCACCCGGTCCAGAACCGGCCGGTTTTCCGGCTGGGAGAGGGTGGGGTCTTGCTGGAGCAGCTGCCGGGCGGACTGTTGGGCCTGCTGCAGGAGGCGCATGTCTCCCGACAGATCGGCCAGAGCCAGCTGGGGTAGGCCGTGCTGGCGGCTGCCGAAAAAGTCGCCGGGCCCCCGCAGTTTTAGGTCCTCTTCGGAGATTTTAAAGCCGTCGGTGGTGGAGGCCAGGGTTTTCAGCCGGGTCATGGCCTCCTGGGCGTGGGAGTTGGTAATGAGCACACAGTAGGACTGGTGCTTGCCACGGCCTACCCGACCCCGGAGCTGGTGGAGCTGACTGAGGCCAAAGCGCTCGGCGTTCTCTACGATGATGAGGGCCGCGTTGGGAACATCCACTCCTACCTCCACTACCGTGGTGGACACCAGCACGTCAATGTCCCCGGCGGCAAAGGCGGCCATGACGGCGTCCTTTTCCTTAGGGCGCATCTTGCCGTGGAGCAGGGCCAGACGCAGGTCAGGGAACACCTCGTCCTGGAGGTGCTGGGCGTAGCTCTTCACGGCCTTCAGGTTGGCAAAGGGGACTGGCTCCCCATCGGGGCTGTCCTCGGCGGTGCGGTCCTCCACGGCGGGGCAGATGATGTAGGCCTGCCGCCCCTTGCCCACCAGCTTGCGCACAAAGTTGTACATCCTCTGCCGCTTGTCCTCGTGGACCACGTAGGTTTCCACCGGGGTGCGGCCGGGGGGTAGCTGGTCGATGACGGACACATCCAGATCCCCGTAGATGATGAGGGCCAGGGTGCGGGGAATGGGAGTGGCGGACATGACCAGCACATGGGGAGTCTGGCCCTTGGCGGCCAGAGCGGAGCGCTGAGCCACGCCGAAGCGGTGCTGCTCGTCGGCCACCATCAGTCCCAGGTTGGCAAACTCCACATTCTGGGAGATGAGGGCGTGGGTGCCCACCACCAGGTCGATCTCACCCCGGGCGATGGCCTCCCGCTGCTTCTTTTTTTGAGCGGGCGTGAGGGAGCCGGTGAGCAGCCCCACCCGTACTCCCGCCGGTTCCAGCAGAGCAGAGAGGGAGCGGGCGTGCTGCTGGGCCAGTACCTCGGTGGGAGCCATGAGGGCGGTCTGTATCCCGGCCTTGGCGGCCAGATAGGCCCCCCAGGCGGCCACCACGGTCTTGCCGGAGCCCACGTCGCCCTGGACCAGACGGTTCATGGAGCGACCGGAGCTGAGGTCGGCGCCCACCTCCTCCATCACCCGGTGCTGGGCCTGGGTGGGGGGGAAGGGGAGCAGAGCGAGAAATTCCTCCAGAGGCCGGGAGGGCACCACCCGGCCAGCCGCATCTCCCCGGCGGTGCTTGAGCATGTCCAGACCGGCGGACAGGTAGAACAGCTCCTCAAAGGTGAGCCGCCGCCGGGCCAGGTCCAAGCTCTCGGGAGAATCGGGGAAGTGAATGTTACGGAAGGCAAACTCGGTCTGGGCCAGCTCATGCTCCAGCCGTACCGACCGGGGCAGAGACTCTGGCATCTGGGCGGCGCAGGCCTCCACTGCCGGTCGAGTGAGAGAGCAGAGCAGGTGGTTGGAGATGCCAGCCGTCAGGGGGTAGATGGGGAGAATGCAACCGGTGACCGCCTGACGGCCTACCCGCTCAAAGATGGGGTTGACCATGGTGCGGCGGCTTCCCTGTTCCTCTACCACGCCCCAAAAGACGTACTCCTCCCCGGCCTTGATGGCCCGCTCCACATAGGACTGATTGAAGAAGGTGATGTGCAGGGCACCGGCATGGTCCACCGCCTTCACCTTCACCAGCTCCATCCCCTTGCGGATGCGGCTGAGGCGGGGGTGCTCGGCGGCCATGGCCTCGACGCACACCTTTACCCCCAGAGGGGCGGAGCGGATCGACCAGATCTTCCGCCGGTCCTCATAGTCCCGGGGAAAGTAGGCCATCAGATCCCGGGCCCGGGTGAGCCCCAGCTTTTCCAGCTTGGCCGCCCGAGCCGGGCCTACGCCTGGAAAGTCGGTGAGCGGGGTGTCCAGAGTAATGTCCAAGGTGTGCGCCTCCCTTCTGAGATAAGTTCAGACCCCCATTGTAACACAACCGGCGGGGTGCGTAAAGCGGCAGCAAAAAGGGCCGTCAGGAGCAGTAAACTCCCGACGGCCCTTGGCAGTTAGGTCTGTGTTCCCGGTTCCACATAAGATTGCAGCTGTTCCCAGGTTAGATGCTTCTCTTCGATGTCCTGCCAGGTGGGCAGTCGTTTCTCCAGCTGCTCCCAGGTAATAAACCAGAAGCGGTAGCGGATGAGCAGGTGGGCGGGAATGATGTCAGTGATGATCTTGTCGATCTCCTCAAAGGCGGGAGGAATGCCTGGAATTTCGGGAAACCAGACTTCCACGGTGCCAGGCTCGTCGGTCTCCTCCACCCGGGCAATCACCCCGCAGCCGGCAATGGTGTCGTTGATGGCCTCAGGGGTAAAGCTGTCGCCGCTGATGCGCAGCAGGGCGGCCAGGGCCTCCCGCATGGCCTTGGGGGTGGAAGCAGGGGGACGGCGGCGCAGCAGGACGGCAATGCGTTCCAGCCCCCAGTCCTGGGCGGTGGCCAAATTGGCCTCCCGCTGCAGCTCGTCCAATACGCTCTCCACCCCGTCCAGAGCAAGACCCTCGGCCTCCAGCTCGCCGCCCAGATAACGGCCCTCTACGTCGTAGACCCCCAGGGGGCGCAGCAGCTGCCGGAGATACTGGGCGTAGCTCATACCATCGCCTCCACGGTCAGGGTGCCCAGGGTGGGCAGCTGGTCGGGTTCTACCGCCTGGTCGGCGGCAGGGGAGAGGATGGCGTAGTTCTCCACGTTCTCACAGCCGTAGATCACGCTGCCCAGCTGGGCCAGAAGGACATCTTTGGCCAGCCGTTCCCCGGAAAACCACCGACGCACCGTCTCCTCCACATTCTGTTCCACTGCCTCCTGATCGGCCCCCTCCTTGGCCTTCACCTGGACGGAGACATCCACCGTGAGGGCCTCAGGGGCCAGGACCTGTACATCCACGGCGATCTCCCGTCGGGACTGGAAATACTCCTGAAGCTGTTCCAGCAGCTCCTCGTCGGGCTGACCGCTGAGAGTGGCCACCACAATATCCACCGTGCCGATGCCCCGGTTCCGAGGCAGGACAGATACCGCAGTCACCTGGTCAAAGGACAGCGCGCCCTGCTCATAAAAGGCGATGTTGGCTCCGTTGGGTAAGCGCCAGTAGGTGTCCAGCACCCTGGCCCGTAAATCCTCGTCTCCCTCTGCGTCGCTGCCGCCGGTGAAGGGCAGGGGATTGACACAGGAGGATACTCCTACCGGAGCTACCGCCATAGCAGTGATAGCTCGGGCGGACACATTGCCAGCCGCACCAGGCAGCAGCGCCTGGGCGGGAATGTCCACCTCGGTCTCGCCGGGGGCGATGATCCCGTCAGCAGTGGTTTCAAAGCGCACCATATCCGCCGTCAGACACACCGTGCCCTGGGGAATGGTGCGGGCGGTGTCAGAGCTTTGGGCGGTAAAGCGGATGGTGCCCTGAGCCTGGGTTGCCTGCTTGCGGGTCAGTCCCCGCAGCTGGGCGTGGAGATCTAAGTAGTCGCTCTCCGCCGTCTGGGGGAAGGCCTGACGGGTGACCCACTGGGCCTGGATGTACAGGGCGTAGACCTGGGCAGCCACAGCGTACATCCGCACCGACAGGTCGCACCCAGGTTCCGGCTCCAGACCGGTCTGCTCCTCCAGACAGGCGAGCATCTCCCCAAAAATTTCGTCAATTGTCTTGATAGGTATCCCTCCTTATCCCGCAATGTCCAGGGACAGAGACAGCGGCTCTCCCTGCCACTCCAAAAAAACCTGCAAATGGCCCCGGTTTCCGCCCAGGTCAGACCACTGCACATCGGTGATCGTCAGATCCTCCTCGCTCTCCAGGGCCTGGACCGTGTACTGCCGGGCCAACGCGGAGCGGGCAGAGGGCTTTCCGTCCCGGCACAGCTGGTAGAGTCGGCTGCCCATTTCGGGCAAAAAGGGGAACTGCCCCCGCCGGGCGGTGAGGCGAAACAGCACCCGCTGCAGCAGAGCCTGGGCCCCGTCCAGGGACTGAAAGTCCCCCTGGGCTCCGGGGAGATAATCCCCTCCACTGAGTTTTCGTTCCAAGCGGTCATCATCCTCCCAAAATTTCCAACACCACCTGGGTGGCGATTTCAGTAATCAGGTCCTCTAAGGTTTGTTCCCCAATCCACACTTGACCAGTAAGGCGGATACCGTCTTTGCACAGGTCGATTTGTCCTTCGCCGCCGCTTAGCCGTACCGCCCCGGGCTCTAGCTGCTGGTCAGACTGCCTCACGCCCACCAGGCAGGGGGACTCCTGATGGTCCCCTGCCTTGAGAACTAACACCTTGTCTCCTACTGCAGGCCGCCACTGGTAGCCGCCGGGGGCGTACACCGCCACCCAGCGCCGCTCCCCGCTGAGATAGACCCCCGCGGGGTCGCCGCCCAGGGTAACTACCCCCACGTCGCCGGGGGCCTCCTGGGTGCGGCCGTCCTGTTTCCGATTGGATGTCCACATATATTTCACCTCATACCAAAACTTCGGGGGATGTGAGCTCCAGCCGGGTCCAGCCCCCGCTCTCATCGACGCCCACCTGGGCCTGATTGACCCGGTAGAGTCCGTCCCGGCCCCAGTCGGAGCGCTGGAGCTGCACCAGATCTCCCGGCTTTCCATAAAAGAGCACCGGAATGGTCACCTCCAGCACCAGCTGTTCCGTGGCGGACTGATCCAGCTGAAACTGGCCGGAGTAGCGCATGGCCTGGTACTGGCTCTTGCCCGGCATGGTAAGCACCTGCCGGCGGCTGCCACCCAGGGCCTGAAAGGCGGTGTTGTCCACTGTCTGGGTCAGCTGCTGGTACCGGTCCCGCACCACTACCTGGGACAGCACGCCGTAGCGCTTGTCCCGGCGCACCAGCTTGGTTACCGGGGTGGCGTCATCCAGCAATATTTTTGTACTGTCCTCCCAGGGGGTCAGCACCAGCCGCCCCTCCCGGTCAAAGCGGGGAGAGATGCTGTGGTAGTAGCGGACGAAGTCGTACAGGACAGACCACTCGCTGCTGCCCACCGCCACAGAGAACTGGCCCACCGGGGCCATGTCGGCCTGACGGGCCACTGTAATTCCATAGGGGTTTACATGGTCCCGAAGAATATCGGACAGCGTGGCAATCTGGTAGTCCTGTCCCAGAGCTTCATTGTCCAGCAGTTTGGCTGCCATCCCCCGGCCGGATACATCGATCCAGGCCCCCTGGGGAGTGAGCGCCGTCTCGCACTCATCCACCACTCCGGTAAAGACCACCTGGTCCTCCTCCATGGCCCGAAAAGTACACCACTGCCTGGGGTCTGCTGTATTGGTGCCCTCCCAGAGACAGCGGATCTGAAAGCTGTCGCAGGGTACCCCGGAGGTATATTGAAACGTCCAGGACAGGGGAGCGGGCAGTACCGTGGTCTCCCCCTGGGCGGAAATCACATATCCGGTCACGATACCCTCACCTCATCTCCAATGTGAATGAGGTTAGGGTTTTTGATTTGGGGATTTAAGGCGATCAGGTCGCTGAGGGCCATGCCGTACCGCTGGGCGATGGACCACAGGGAGTCTCCCTTCACCACCTGGTAGTAGACCGGGATGGTCTGGGCGACCTGGGTGGTGCCGGAGGACTGGCTGGACTGGGTGGTCCAGGTGCGCACCTGGCCGCTGTAATAGTTGGCCTCCTCCCAAAATTCAAAGGAGTAACGCACATAGTCCCGCATGGGCTCCTGCTCCAGACGCAGGGAGACAAAATAGGCGTTGGTGGTCTGCCACAGGGGATGGATGAGCTGACCGGGGCCGCCGGAGTAGAAGACGTTGGCCAGCTGGCCAAACTGGGTATAGGCGTCCTCGCCGATGAATTCACCCTCCCCCTTCATTACCCGCCGGGTCCGGCCCAGATCCTGCAGATAATAAAGACCAAAGGGGACCTTGTTTACCGCCATGATCCGTTCATAGTCGATGGAGTACACTCTGGGGTTGTGGGGCCAGACGTACTCCTTGTAGCGCATGGGGGTCAAAAGCAACGCCCCATCCCTCCTTCCTCAGTACAGGGAAAAGCCCCGGTCATACCGGCGGCTGTCCCGCTGAAAGGCCCGGTCCACCGCCCGGGCCCGATCCTCTTCCTGGGCCGCGGCCGCGGCGGCGGCCAGGGGAAAGTCCCCCAGAGCGGCGGGATCATAGGAAACCCCGCCGCCCCCCTGTCCGGCCTGGAAACGGGGAGACAGACTGCCGCCGCTCTCTAGGCTGCGGCCCAGTGCCTGGGCGCTGGCCTGCATGTTCTCCAGGTTTTGCAGCTGTTCCAGCAGGGCGGGGGAGGAAGAGCTGGCGTTCCCATTCAGGGCTTGTCCTTCTTGCTCCGTCTGCCGGGATGAAAGCGAGGGGGTATCCCCTTCCCGCTCCACCTGGGGCAGTACCGCCAGATCTGCCTCAGAAAATACCTCGGCTGCCTGCCCCTCCTCCAGGGCGGAGAAGGACGGCAGGCTTTCAAGTTCCGGAACGCTCCCCTGTGTGCGGGTCCCGGGAGCTGTTTCGGCAGGGGTCCCGCCGTCATCTTGTGTAAAAGCGGGCAGCACCGGCGCAGCCAGGTCGGGCTGCCAAATTCCGTCTCCGCTGTCTTCCAGAGCGTCCTTCACCTGCTCCAGCAGGCGGTCTAAATCGTTGGTCATGTCCCTTCCCCCTTTCCAAGGGCTGCAAAGCGTTCCAGGTCAAAGTTGGGATTGATCCCACCTTCCATAGCATGGATCGGCCGGCCGCAGCCGGGGCACAGGCCCTGCTCACTCTGGGTACGGCAGCTGGGGCACAGCCGCTCCAGCTCCTCCTCCCGGTCCAATACCATGTGGGTGAGACACCACAGGTAGTCCCGGTCCCGCATTCGCTTGGCCCGTGCCTCGGTGGGCAGGGCTCCGAAGGCCCGCAGCACCTTCCAGCGCAGCCGGTCCGCCCCGTCCGCAGCTACTTTTTTTTTACCTTGTCGGCCTGATCCCGGCTCAGGGTCAAAGGCGGATTTTCCTCCCGGTTAAACTGACTCCAGGTTCGGGCCAGGGCGGAGATCTCCTCCACCCGCAGCCCACCCAGCACCGCTTCTCCGTTGGAAAAGACAGGCTCTCCCTCCTGAGTCTCCAGAGCCCGGGCCAGCAGACAGGCGTTGGCACACAGGGCACGCTCACCGGGGTTCTGGCTGAGTCCGTCGGCCTCCCGTCTGGCCTGAAGCACCTCCAGGGCGGACAGCAGCCGCAGTCTCATGCCGTTGTCCAGATCCATCTGGTCCCGGCCGGCTAAAATAGAAGGGGTCATCTTATGCCTCCATTTCCAGCCGCTTGGAGGCCACAATGGTCACTTTCTCCAGTACCATGTTGCCCAAGGTGCCGTCCTCCTGAATGGAGGACCACTGACAGCCGGAGTAGACGATCTTCCGGTCTGGCTTGCAGATGACCAGAGAGAAGTCAGACAGGCTGTAAAAGTCGATGCCGTCCTGCACCGCCTCGGCGGTGGCGTAGAGACGGCTCAGCTCCAGTACGTGGCTGGTCTGGCCGGGAATGGTGGCCACAGGCTCCTCCTCGCCGAAGGCTTCCACCGCCCGGCTGGTCTTGTCGGAGCGGGCGGAGTAGCTCTGTACCACCGCTACCTTCACACCGTCTACCTCCAGGTAGATGTCGCTGCTGGTAGGAAATCCAGTAATGCTCAAACGAATCCCTCCTTAAATCACGATGTGGGCGGTCAGCCAGATCTGGTTGAGTCCGTGGGTGACGGTGAAGGTGAACTCCACTACGCACACGGTGGGGTCATCGGGGTGGGCGGAGACAGTGACCTGGTCGTAGTCGGTGATGATCTCCCGGGTCTTTTTGTTCTCCAGCTCCAACACCACTTGGGTGCGGATGGCCCCCCGGCTCTGGGAAGTATTCTTGGCCCGGCGGAACTTGCTGCGCAGGCTGTCCCGCAGGGTGGGGATCACGTCGTCCACAATGAGAATGGTGGACAGCTCCCGCCAGGTGGTGTCCTCCACCTCGCCGCTGGTGGTGCGGGTGGTCACGCCCCGTACCACGCTGATCTGACCGCTGATACTCTCCAAGGGGGTTACCCCGCCCCGCACCAGCAGGTCAATGTCGTTGTCGCTGTACTGCGCGCTCAGCCCCTTCAGGCCCAGCAGCTCTGCGCCACCCAGAGGGACAGCGGGGTCAGACTGAGCGGCAATGGCGCCTGCCACGGCGGCCGCGGCGCTCAGTCCATCCTGGGCGGTGTCCTCCCCGTCCACAGAACCGGGAGCAACCAGCACCACCCGCTCACAGTTAAGACCCTTGGCCCGCTCCACCAGGGCGGACACATCTTCGCTGGCAGCTGCGCCAACCACGGCGATGCGCTCCCGCCGGGCGGCACTGGCGGACAGCACACTGTCCCGCAGAGCCTGCTGCACCGTCAGATCCGCGCTGTCGCACAGCATCACGCTGATATTCTCCACGCCGCCCAGCGTCTCAAAGGCGGCCTCGTAGCCCTCCTCGCTGGCCACGGGGACGGCCACTACGGCCGCGGCCCCGTTGAGCAGGGCGATCCGGATCAGCTCCGCCATGTCCTGCTTGCCCTCCTGACTGCCAAAGGCGGCCACTGCCGCCTCATAGCTGGTCACCGTGACAGGCACACCGGCGTCCGCCACCGAGTTGATGGCCGTCAGTCCTACCGTCTTGTGTCCTCCGCTGCCCCGCACCAGAGTGGAGGCATCGTAGGAGGAGTAGACACCAGGACGCTCATGAGTGGTCAAATTCATAAGGTTCTCTCCCCTCTAATCTCAAAGTCCAGGAACTCGCCCTGCTCCTGGGTGCTGCTGGACACCAGCAGGGCAGTGCATACCAGCTGGGCCGGGCGCTTGAGCAGCCGGGCCTGCTGGTTGTATTCGGTCTCTCCACAGGAGAAAGCGCCCACCGTCAGCCCTTTGGGGCCGGGGGGCAGACAGGCCTGAGCCAGAGCGGCCCAGACCTGTTCCAGAGCGGCGGGGTCGGTGCCAGGGGCGGCATACAGATCCAGCCCAAAGGTCAGCTGTACCGTCTTGCCGTACCGCTCCTCCCAAACCTGGGTGTCGGGGTTGAGGCGCTGCCCCAGGTAGCCGGAAAAACCAGCTTGGGTGGTCTCGCAGCCCCGCAGAGACACCGCAATCACCGGTGCCTCCAACTCGGGTCGACTCCCCACAGGCCAGGCAGTACAAGCGGGCAGCTCCTGCTGCTGGAGATACTGGCACAGTACCTCCACTGCCTGTTCCATAGGTGTACTCATCCCTCCGCCTCCTCTCGCGCATCCCTGGGCCGCAGCACAGCCCAGATATGGGATACACTGGCGCCCACATAGACCGGGTGGGCGGAGGTAACGGCGAAGCCATTCCCCTCAAACTCTACCCAGTCGCCGTTGTTAGACAGGGGACAGTTGGGGTCGCCCAGGTATAAAAACCGGTCCTCCCGCTGCCAGCCCAGGGGAGAGGGCAGGCTCTGGGCCTGCCCCTTCTCCCGGATGGGCTGGAGGAAAGCGTGGGTGTCCACCGTGTTGTCTCCCTGGTGGAGAACCACCCGCTGGCCGTACTTGGCCAGCAGGGCGGCCCAGGCCCCATCCATCATCCCGTCACCCCCTGAAAGTAGAAGCCACCGCTCTGCAGATAGGGAGCCATCAGTCGCTGGATCTGCTCTGTGAGACTGCCGGTACTCCCCCCGCTTCCGGTCTGAATGGATACATCTCCGGCGGTGAAGGAGGTCACTTCTCCGCCGCCGCCCACCGCATACAGGCCGTCCAGAGCCATCCAGGCCGCGCATACCGTAAAGGCGTCGGCGCAGTCCTGGGGTGTGACCCCAGACCGAAGCTGGGCCGCCAGAGCGCTCTCCGCCGCAGCACACAGGGGCTCCAGGATCTCGCGCTGGCTTTCGGAAGCGCCCATGGCGATGGCTAAAGCGATGATCTGCTCGGTCATGCCTGCACCTTCAGCACATGGGAGGCCTCCTGGAAAATCTTCGCAAAGCCGCTGATGGTGGTGATGGCCGCCCGCTCCAGCTGGCGGTCAATGAGCTTGTCGTACTCCACCATCACGTCGCTGCCCTGAATGAGCTCCAAAGCGTAACGCTTGTCCAGACCCACCGCCGTCTTCTCGGGCAGCACGCTGGTGCGCAGCAGGTTGGCGCCCAGGGGAGTGGACAGCTTACCGGTGCCCTGGAAGTTGAGGCCGGTGAGGGGATTCTGGAACTCGGGGAGCTTCAGGAGCTTCACCATCACGTCGGGGCTCACCAGCAGGGTGTTCATCTCGTAGGGCTCAAACTTGGCCCAGAAGTCCACCAGGTCGTCGTAGGTCAGGGTATCGGAGGAGGCAGTGGTGAACACGTCGGCGGCATTGTCGTTGCCGTCGCCGTTGATGAGCACATCCACGCCGTCAGCGAGCAGCATCTGGGCGATGTGGGCGCCGATCTGCCGCAGAGTGACAGAGAACAGATCCAGCTTGCGGTAGCGCACCGACTCGTAGGAGGCCACCAGCATGCGGCCCCGCTTGTGCAGCTTAATGAGGTTAGCCTGTACCTTAATGGTGGTGCTGGGGATAGCGGCGCCCTCGTCTACCGCCCGCAGCTCCTTCTCCTCGCCGCCGGCCTGGGAGGCGATGGAGCGGTAGTCCATGCCGTCAAAGTTGGTGGTGGCGGCGGTGATGGAGGGAATGAGGTTGCTCTCATCCATGCCCTGGCGCACGGACCGGGCGATGTACTCGGGGAAAAGGACGGCGGCGTCGGCGGTGCGGAAGAACTTCTCCACCGCGTCGCAGCCAGCGCCCTTTACCTTGATGTCAAAGCGCTTGAGCTGGCGCTGAAAGGCGTCCAGTCCCTCCAGACTGGTGCCTTTGTACTGCTCGGAGGGGTCCAGGCGCTCCAGTACCTGGGTAAAGGTGCTGCCCGCCTCCTGATACATGCCTTTCTCCAGCTTCAAAGTGTCATAACGATTGGCCATAATTTCCCACGCTCCTTTCAAATTTACAGGCACACCACGGCGGTGTGGGCGGCATCATCCACAGCGACCACCAGGGCAGTCACGCCGGTGGAAGAGGAAGCCTTCACCTTGCCGGTGCCGTCGGCAGCCAGGACCACCTGGCCCAGGTTCACCGAGCCGGAGATAGGCAGGGTCATAAAGCCCTTCACCTGCACCCCGGCAAAACCTTTGCGGTTGGACAGAGCCAGACCGCAGAATGCGTCGTTGTCACTGCACGCGCCCACCTGGCCGTCATCGGTGATCTTGACTACCTGGCCGGGGACCACGTCCTCCTTGGCCATAAAGGTGGCAGTCACCGCGCCGATCTCTTCAAACGAAACCTGATTCATGCTTGTTCCTCCTTAAGTAATGAAGTGTCTAGGTCAAATCAGAAAGGCCCCGTCCTCCTGGGACAGGGACTGGGGCTTTTGTGAATAGGGCAGCTGCAAGGGATAGTTCTTGGCCGCCTTCTGGCCGTAGAGCCGCTGAAGCTCCCGCAGTTCTGGCTCCTCCAGCCGCTGGGCCATCCCACGCAGCATCTTCATGTCTGCCTGGGGGTCAGCCAGAGCGGCCAGCCGTACCACATCCTGCCGCAGCTCCTTGAGTGCACGAGCCCCCAGCTCCGCCTGGGCTTTCAGTGCCTCCACCTCCCCGGCAAAGCGGGGGTAGTCGGCCAGCAGTTCCTTGAGGGTCTCATAGTGCTTCACGCCCATGGCCTTCACCACACCGGCCTGGGGCTGGGCGGGGACAGCCACAAAGGAAAATTCGTAGGCGTCCACAGGCTCCTCCAGACTGAGATAGCACAGTGTTCCGTCGTAGACCTGCCCAGGCTGGTGGCCGCAGCCTGCCCCGGCCTCCTCGCCGCAGATGGAGCACACCCGGCGCTTCACCGCACAGCCCACACTCACTTCCTTTTTGATGCCGCCGTCGATCTCAGCGATGAGACCCCGGTTGTCGTCGGTACGCACCATGTAGGCCCGGGCCTTCAGCCAGCAGTAGGGGTCGCCCGCCTGAGTGACCCGCTCCGGCTCCTGAATGACCTGGGCGGAGAAGATCCGGGCGGCCTGATTGCGGGCCGACCAGTTGTGGTCAAAAATGCCGCTCTTGCCCAAAAACATAGGGGCCAGAGCCTCCAGCGTTTCCCCGGGGAACCGCTCATGGTCCCGGTCCACCTCGTTGTCGCACAGCCGCACCGAGAAGACGTACACCTCCTGGGCGGTGAGGGGCTTTTTGCTCCAGGTGTTGATGAGCTCCAGCTCCTCCTGGCTTACCCCCTCGGCCTCCTGCAAGGCCAGGGCGGTCTTGGTAATGTTCAACTCGCTTCCCTCCCAATTTCATTGGCCTGGGCGTGGAGCAGCTGAGCCCGGGCCTCTTCCACAATGTCCTGGAGGTTGATGTCCTCCCAGTCGATGGTTACCTGGTCATCGTAGCCTCCCAGGCGCAGCCACAGCCGGCAGATCCGCCGGAGGATGGGCTCCAGGCTGCGGCGGATGGCGGTAATCTCGCTGGTCATCAGGTCTGCCTGCTGGGCGCTCATGCGCTCGGTGGACGACCAGGACAGGCCCAGCAGGAAGGGGGGAATGCCGGTTTTGGCCACCAGCTGCTCCAGAATCTGCCGCACCGGCACCTCGCTGTCCAAAATCTGGTTGTCCGCGCCAATGACCTTAATGTCCACGTCGCCCACGGCCACAAAGTCCCGCACCGCCCCCTGGCGGGAGGACTGCATGGCTTGGGACCACTGGCTGGCCACCTGCTCGCCTCGCTCCTGAGCGGAGAGAGGGCTGTTCTCGTCAGGCTTGCACACCACTGCAAAGCGCAGGTTGCCCACCCGCTCCCAGTTCTGGCCCAACGCCTGATAAATCTTCAGCAGCACCCCGGTGAGAAAGGGCATGGAGCGCAGCATGGATACCCCATAGGGGTGCTCCGCCTCCGGCTGGAAGGGGGTAAAGAGCAACAGCTGCTGCCAGGGCAGCTCTTTGGGCTCGCCCCCGTCCTCCCGCACACACAGGCGGAAGTCCAGAGGGGAGTCCCCCTCTCGGATCTCCACCAGAGCAGGGTCGGCACACAGCAGGGCGGCAATGGACTTGCCCTGGGGATCCAGTACAATTTCGCCCACCCCCTGGCCGCAGGTGATCATGCAGTCCAGGTACTGGTCCAAAAAGGACTGGATGCCCTGCTGGCCCCGGCCAGTGTCCACGGTGGCCAGAAAGCGGCTGAGCCCCTGCTGCGCCCGGGTGTCGGCGCAGCGGATCTGTACCCCACCGCACAGCCGTACCAGCTTCCAGATGGCCGCGTCCAGAATGGGCACAGCCTCCCGGATGGAGCGGTAGAGGGTGATCTCTCCGTTTCGCAGGGGCACATACTGATCCAGTACCCCAAAGGGGTGGCGCTCCCAGTCCCGCAGCTGGACCTGAGGGGGCTTTATGGCCGGTTTCTTCTTCTCAAACCATTTCAAGTATCTTCCTCCTTTTCAAACCATTCCCGGTTGTATTGCAGGGACCTGTCCCATAGACTGGAGTAGGCTAAAATCCGGTCCGCTCCACACTGCCGGCGAAAAAGCCGCCGGAAGTTCCGGTGGCAACGGTAGCGGCAAAGTAGCGGATGTCATCCATGGCGTGGTCGTGTTCTTTTACCACCCGGTCGCCGCCGCTGCCGCTGGTGTCCCAACGGTACAGGCCAAACTCCCGGATAGCGTCCCGGCAGGGTGAGCAGATGACCAGCTTTCCTTCTTTGAGCAGCTGGGCGGTGACGCGAATGCCGGAGAGCACATCGTTGTTGGCTTTCCGCACCGGCAGTCCCCGCCGCCGCAGCACCTCCATGAAGCTGGCGGCAGAGGGGTCCACCACCACCGCCCCCAGGGGGCGGCCTTTCACCAGGGCCTCTAAATCGTCGGCATACTCCTGGTCGGTTTTCTGCCTGCGTGCCTGACGGGAGTTGTAGTAGTACTCCTCCAGCCGGTACCAAACCCCGTTCCGGCGGCCCCACAGTCCCATAGAGGTGGGATTCACCGTCCCATAGTCACAGGAGACATAGAAGGGGCCAGATACGTCCAGAGGAGGCTCCCGCACCAGGTCCTGGGAGAAAAAGTCGTACACCAGGCCCTCCGCGTTTACCCACTCTCCCAGTACAAACCGGCGGTAGAATGCCCCCTGGAACAGGGTGCGGTAGCGCTCCAGCATAGCGGGGGAGAGGCTGGGGTTGTCCGTCATGGCAAAGGACAGGCGCAGCGCCTTTTTCTCCTCGGCCTTTAAGATCCACTCCTGGTAAAACCAGTGGGCGGGGCTCTCCGGATTGCAGGAGAACCACAGCTTGCTCCCCTCCACCGAGCACCTGGCGCACACCTGCTCCACAAAGGAGCGGGGCATCAGAGCCACCTCATCCAGCAGTGCCCCGGCCAGGGTGATGCCCTGAACCAGAGCGGCGGAGCGCTCATCCAGACCGCCGAAGAAGTAGAAGGTGTTGCTGCGGCGGCCCATGGTGACAGTGAGCTGGTTGCGGGAGGTCCGCTCCCGGCAGGAGAAGCCCAGACGTCTCAGAATAGGCAGCAGTTCGCTGAGAAGATTGCGCCGCACCGAGGGAATGGACTTGCCGCACAGGGCGAAGGTTTTTCCCTGAAAGCAGCTCATGGCCCAGCAGAAGAAGGACAGGCCAGTGCATAGGGTCTTGCCGCTGCGCACCGCTCCGTCGCAGATAATGGCCTGCTTATTTTGGTCCGGGGAGCTGGGCCGCCACCAGGTGAGCACCCGCCGCTGCTTTTTGGAGAAGATGAGCGGCTTCATTCCTCCTCGTCCTCCATGCGCTGGAAAAGGGAGTCCAGCTGCTCCTCACTGCTGGGCCCGCTCAGCTCCAGCAGCCGCTCCAGGGCCTTCATCCGGTCGGCGAATTTCAGCTCCACCGTTCCCGCTCCGCTGCGCCGAAACTCGATCAGGGCGGACAGGTCCAGGTTGCCGATGGCCTCCCGCTCCTCCTCGGGCAGATAGGCCAGCTTTACTGCGTCGTTCACCTTGGCGCAGGCCAGGGTCCGCATCTGCTCCAGCAGCTGTTCCCGATCCAGCGGTTTTTTGTTTCGTTTCACCACATCCCTCCTCTACCCCAGGGGGGAAGGGGCAAAAAGTTGTACACTTCACGTCACATATGAAAAAACTGAAAAATTTACCGCCCTGCTCTTCGGTATAGAAGCCTCTCCGCTGTCACATCCTGTCATCGCATACCACTTGAAATACCGATAGGGAGGCACAGCGATATGAAACGAATCGGGTCCCTGGTGCTGGCAGTGCTGCTGCTCACCGGTACGGCGTCGGCCCAGGAGGCCGCCGCCCCGTCTCCGCTGGAGCTGAGCGCGCCATCGGCGGTGCTGATGGAGAAGGAGACCGGGACGATCTTATATGAAAAAGAGGCCAAGCGGCAGATGGAGCCGGCCAGCGTCACCAAGGTGATGACTTTGCTGCTCATCATGGAGGCCCTGGACAGCGGCCGCATCAGCCGGGAGGATGTAGTTACCGTCTCTGCCCGGGCCTCGGGCATGGGGGGCTCCCAGGTGTACCTGAAAGAAGGGGAGCAGATGACGGTGGGAGAGCTTCTGAAGTGTATCACCGTAGTTTCCGGCAATGATGCCACCGTGGCCATGGCGGAGTACCTGGCGGGCAGTGAAAGTGCCTTTGTCCAGCAGATGAACCAGCGGGCCCAGGAGCTGGGTATGGCGGATACCAACTTCGTCAACTGTACCGGCCTGCCCGCCGCCGGCCATGTGACTACCGCCTACGATATAGCCCTCATGTCCCGGGAGCTGATCCTTCACCACCCTGGTATCCGGGAGTACACCACCATCTGGATGGACTCCATCCGGGACGGAGCCTTCGGCCTGACCAATACCAACCGACTGGTGCGTTTTTATGAGGGGACTACCGGCCTGAAGACAGGTTCTACCGACTCGGCGCTTTATTGCATGTCCGCCACCGCGGAGCGGGACGGTATGGAGCTCATCGCCGTGGTCATGGCGGCTCCCACCGCGGCCGACCGCTTTGAGGACGCCAAGGCCATGCTGGACTACGGCTTTGGGGCGTATACACTTATGCAGGTCTATCCAGAAAGTCCGCTGGCGCCCATCCCGGTTCTGCTGGGTACCGTGGGGCAAATCCAGCCTGAGCTGGAGCGGGAGTGCCGGGTGCTGGTGCGCAAGGGCGAAGAGGGGAGCGTTACCACCAAACTGACCCTGGCCCAGGACCTGGAAGCTCCGGTAGAGGCAGGGCAGAAGGTGGGCGAACTGGAAATTTTGGTGAACGGTGAGACGCGGGATACGGTCTCCATTATTTCCAGTCAGGAGGTCCAGCGGCTGACCACGCCTGGGATCCTGAAGCGGATGCTGAAGGAACTTTTGATGGCGGGATAACAGGAAAAATATTCCCCGGGACGAAAGGTTTTTGCTCCTTTCGTCCCGGGGAAATGGGGCCAGGGACAAAATGTCAATTAACACCCTTTTGACTTGACGGTGCAAAGGGAGTGTTGTATAATTTATATAAATATCGGGGGTTCCGATTTAGAGAGGTTGTCGTTTTCGTTGGGAAAAAGACGAAAAAGACGGGATTGAGGTGATTACAATGGTCAAATATGATACAAAACTATCAGATTATGACCTGTTTTTGGAGCTGGAGGCTTTTTCAGAAGGCCGCAGCACCCATGCGTGGCGATGCTTCGGCTCCCACCCTGGACAGAAGGACGGACAGGACGGATATGTCTTCCGCGTCTGGGCTCCAAATGCTAAGCAGGTATGCGTTTTTGGTGATTTCAACGGGTGGGATGAAAATGCCTCTCCGCTGGAAAAACTGGAAGGCGGAATCTGGGAGGGCTTTGTCCCCGGACTAAAGCGCTTTGATACATACAAGTACGCGGTGCACGGCGCCGACGGCAAGGTGGTGGCCAAGGCCGACCCCTATGCCTTCCATGCTGAGACCCGCCCTGGCAATGCGTCCAAGATCTATGATCTGGAGGAGTATCCCTGGGGCGATCAGGGCTGGCTGGATTACCGGGCCAAGAATGCCCCTTACCGCCGCCCGATGAATATTTATGAATGCCATCTGGGCTCCTGGCGGCGCACGGGGGAGGGGGAGTTCCTCTCTTACCGGGACACAGCCCAGTATCTGGTGCCTTATATTAAAGAGATGGGTTACACCCATGTGGAGCTGCTCCCTGTCATGGAGCACCCCTTGGATGCCTCCTGGGGCTATCAGGTCACCGGATATTTTGCCGCCACCAGCCGTTTCGGTACCCCCGACGATTTTAAGTACCTGATTGATCAGCTCCATCAGGCCGGCATCGGCGTCATCCTGGACTGGGTGCCCGCCCACTTCCCCCGGGACGCTTTCGGCCTTTACCACTTTGACGGCGGCCCCACCTACGAGTACGCCGATCCCCGCAAGGGAGAGCACCCTGACTGGGGAACCCAGGTCTTTGACCTGGGCCGCAATGAGGTGCGCTCGTTCCTGTTCTCCAACGCCATGTTCTGGCTGGAGGAGTACCACGCCGACGGCCTGCGGGTCGATGCCGTGTCCTCCATGCTCTATCTGGACTACGGCCGGCAGGACGGAGCCTGGATGCCCAACATCCACGGCGGCAAGGAGAATCTGGAGGCCATCGAGTTTTTCCAGAAGCTGAACACCTCTATCTTTGCCACCCACCCCGACGTGCTGATGATCGCCGAGGAGTCCACCGCCTGGCCCAAGGTCACCCATCCGGTCAGCGACGGCGGCCTGGGCTTCAACTTCAAGTGGAACATGGGCTGGATGAACGACATCTGCCACTACATCAAGCTGGACCCCTATTTCCGGCAGTTTAACCACCGGGATATCACCTTCTCCCTGATGTATGCCTTCTCGGAAAACTACATTCTGCCTTTGTCCCACGACGAGGTGGTCCACATGAAGGGCTCCTTCCTGGGCAAGATGCCCGGGGACAATGCGGAGAAATTTGCCGGTGTCCGTGCCTTCTACACCTATATGCTCACCCATCCCGGCAAGAAGCTGACGATCATGGGTACCGAGCTGGGCCAGTGGAACGAATGGCACTATGAATATTCTCTGGACTGGCATCTGCTCCAGTATGAGCCCCACCGCAAGATCCACCAGTTCTTCAAGTCGGCCAATACCATGTACCTGGAGCAGACCGCCCTGTGGGAACAGGATGACTCCTGGGAGGGGTTCCAGTGGCTGTGTGCCGACGATAACACCGCCAATACCGTGGCTTTCCTGCGCTGGGACCGGGAAGGCCGGCCTCTGGTGGTGGTGGCGAACTTCTCGCCCATCCACCGCAAGGGCTATCAGGTCGGCCTGCCCTTCCCCGGTACCTGGGCGCCGGTGTTCAACACCGATGCCGAGGAGTTCGGCGGCGAGGGCTTGGGCGACACCGCGCCCATCAAGAGCGTGGACATCCCCTGCCACGATCAGGAGCAGTCCATGGCCATTGATCTGCCGCCCATGTCGGTAATGATCTACCGCTGTACACGCCGCGCTCCCGTGCGCAAGGCCAAGAAGGACAGCAAGAAGGCGGGAGAGAAGAAGAGTTCCGGAAAGGTTAAGAAGCCGGAAGGCGCAAAGGACGCGGGGACCGCCGCCAAAAAAACTCAGGCGGCCAGGACCGAGCCAAAAAAGAAAGACGATCAGGCGTAAGCCTCTCGCCTGCGCTTCTTTCGCGGAAGGCGGACCTTTAAAATACAACAGAGGTGAATGAGAGTATGAAAAAAGAAGTAGTGGCCATGCTTTTGGCTGGCGGCCAGGGCAGTCGGCTCTATGCCCTTACCAGCCATGTGGCCAAACCTGCCGTCCCCTTTGGCGGCAAGTACCGCATCATCGATTTTCCCCTGTCAAACTGTGTCAATTCCGGTATTGATACCGTTGGCGTTCTGACCCAGTATCGTCCCCTGGAGCTCAACAGCTATATTGGTTCCGGCCAGCCCTGGGACCTGGACCGGTCGGACGGCGGCGTGCACATCCTGCCCCCCTACATGCGGGAGGGCGACCAGGGTACCTGGTATAAGGGCACGGCCAATGCCATCTATCAGAATATCGGTTTCCTGGATCTGTATGATCCGGAGTATGTGGTCATCCTCTCCGGCGACCACATCTATAAGATGGACTACTCCGACATGGTGGACTTCCACAAGAAGACCCAGGCGGCCTGCACCATCTCCGTGCTGGAGGTCACCCTGGAGGAGGCCACCCGCTTCGGTATCATGAACGTGGACGAGAACGACCAAGTCTACGAGTTCGAGGAGAAGCCCAAGCACCCCAAGAGCACTCTGGCCTCCATGGGTATCTATGTCTTCACTTGGAAGAAGCTGCGTCAGTACCTCATTGACGACGAGGCCGATCCCAACTCCTCCAATGACTTCGGAAAGAACATCATCCCCAATATGCTCGCTGCCGGTGAAAAGCTTATGACCTACCGCTTCCAGGGCTACTGGAAGGACGTGGGCACCATCAACTCCCTGTGGGACGCCAATATGGATATGCTGGCTCCCAACAACGGCATCAACCTCTATGACAACAGCTGGCCCATCTATGCCCGTACTCCCATCAAGCCGCCTCATGTCACCGGCCCCAACGCCCAGGTCTCCCACTCTCTGGTCACCGGCGGCTGCCGGGTAGACGGCGTGGTGGAGAACTCGGTGCTCTTCAACTCCGTCACCGTGGAGGAGGGAGCTGACATCCAGTACTCCATCCTGATGCCCGGTGCGGTGGTAAAGAAGGGCGCGGTGGTGTCCTACGCCATCGTGGCCGAGGGCGCGGTCATTGAAGAGGGGGCCACCGTAGGCGCGCCTCCCACGGACGACCCGGATTGGGGCATTGCCGTGGTGGCCGGCGGGGTCACCGTAGGCCCCAAGGCCGTGATCAAACCCAGCGCTATGATTCGTGAAGATGTGAAAGGAGGTGAGCAGGCGTGAACGATCTGCACGGAATTGTCTTCGCTTGCCGCTCTGATGCCAATCTGGGGGAGCTGACCCGTCCCCGCAACACCTGCTCCCTGCCCTTCGGCGGCCGCTACCGCCTCATTGATTTCATGCTCTCCAACTACGTCAACGCCGGAATCACCGACGTGGGCATTATCGTTCACCAGAGCTATCAGTCCCTGCTGGACCACGTGGGTTCCGGTAAGGATTGGGACCTGAGCCGCAAGCACGGCGGCCTGCGCATCCTGCCTCCCTTCGGCTATGCCGAGCGGGGCGGTGAGTACAAGGGCAACATGGACGCCCTGGCCGGCGTGGCCGACTATTTGGAAAACATCCGTCAGGACTATGTGATCCTGGCTTGGGGCGACATGGCAGTAAATCTGCCTGTGGCCGAGGTGTTCCAGCAGCATCTGGACTCCGGCGCCGATGTGACCATGGTGTGCACCCCCACCCTGAAGGGTGCGCCCCGCTTCTCCGAGTACGTGGAAGTGGATGACACCGGTCGGGTCACCGACCTGTCGGTCCATCCCGTGGCCGCTGACAAGACCCTGGAGAGCCTGGAGGTCTACATCCTCTCCAAGAAGCTGCTCATGGACATGGTGGACTACTGTGCCGCCCATGACATCTATAATTTCAGCCGCGGCGTACTCCAGCCCCGCCTGAAGACGCTGAAGCTCATGTCCTATGTCCATAAGGGGTATGTGGCCCGCTTCCAGTCGGTAAGCGGCTACTTTGAGCGCTCCATGGACCTGCTGGATCCGGAGGTGCGGGACGATCTGTTTAACCCCGACCGGCCTGTGCGCACCAAAGACCGCTCCAACCCCTCTACTTACTATGGCCCCGAGGCCAAGTCCAACCACTCTCTGGTTGCCGACGGCTGCCGCATTGAGGGCGAGGTAGAAAACTCCATCATCTTCCGCGGCGTCACCATTGAAAAGGGTGCCCGGGTGTCCAATAGTGTGCTCATGCAGGGTACCGTGGTGAAGAGCGGTGCCTCGCTGGCCTACGTCATTGCGGACAAAAATGTTACCGTCAACCAGGACCGTATGCTGATGGGTCACTTTACTTATCCTCTGGCCATCGCAAAGGAATCCGTGGTGTAAGAGAAAAACTCCATCACGCCGGGAAGCCGGGCGGGGGACCGCCCGGCCTTCCGGGGGTGGAGTTTGCTTGTTCTTTTGAATATTTGGGAAAGGGGAACTGATATGAAAATTTTATTTGCCTCCTCTGAGGTAGCCCCGTTCATTAAAACCGGAGGTCTGGCCGACGTAGCCGGCTCTTTGCCCAAGGCACTGGCCCAGGCGGGCCACGAGGTCAAGGTGATTCTCCCCCTGTATGAGGGCATCGGCAGCGAGTGGCGCAGCCAGATGACTTTTTTGAAGTATTTCAACGTTACCCTGTCCTGGCGGCAGGTGTACTGCGGCATCTTCTCTCTGGAGCGTGACGGCGTCACCTACTGGTTTGTAGACAACGAGTACTACTTTAAACGCTGGCAGCTCTACGGCCACTTCGATGACTGTGAGCGCTTCGCCTTTTTCTCCCGGGCTGTCATTGAGACTCCGGGGCAGCTGGATTTCTGGCCCGACGTGATCCACTGCAACGACTGGCAGACTGCCCTGGTGCCCATCTACCTGCTGGAGGATAAGTACCGTATTCCTCAGCTGAACCGGGCCAAGAGCGTGTTCACCATCCATAACATTGAGTACCAGGGCCGCTACGGCGACCAGGTGTTGGAGGACGTCATCGGCCTGGACAAGAGCTACTTCAATGAGGGGATGCTGGCCTACCATGACGACGTGAACCTGATGAAGGGTGCCATTATGGCCTCCACCTTCGTCACCACCGTCTCGCCCACCTACGCCAACGAGCTGAAGATCCCCTTCTATGCCCACGGCCTGGACGGCGTCATTAACCAGCAGAGCGGTAAGGTCCAGGGAATCCTCAATGGTATCGACATGGACCTGTACAACCCCGCCACCAATTCCGGCCTGGCGGCCAACTTTACTGCCGACAACCCCGCGGAGGGCAAGCTGGCCTGCAAGCTGGCGCTGCAGCGGGCGGTAGGCCTGCAGGAGAACGGAGACGTGCCCATCATCGCCTGCATCTCCCGTCTGGTGGGCCACAAGGGATTCTCTCTGGTCACCGATGTGCTTCATCAGATCATGGGCATGGATGTGCAGATGGTGGTGCTGGGTACCGGCGACTGGCAGTTTGAGGAGGCGTTCCGCAATGCCCAGCAGCAGTATCCCGGCCGCTTCTCCGCTCAGATCACCTACTCCGCCCCCCTGTCCACCATGATCTATGCCGGCGCGGATCTGTTCCTCATGCCCTCGGTGAGCGAGCCCTGCGGTCTGAGCCAGATGATCGCTATGCGCTACGGCACAGTGCCCATCGTCCGGGAGACCGGCGGTCTGAAGGATACCGTCTATCCCTACAATAAATTCACCGGCGAGGGACGCGGCTTTACCTTCACCGATATCAACGCCAACGATATGCTCTGGGTCATTCGGGAGGCCGTGGAGCTCTACTACGACAACAAGGAAGCCTGGCGCGGCCTTCAAAAGGAGGGTATGACCGCCGACTTCAGCTGGAACCACTCGGCCCAGCAGTACCTGGATATTTACCAGCGTATTCAGGGGTAAAAGCTCCCTTCTAAAGAGAGGCGAACCGTAAGGTTCGCCTCTCTTTTGCCATGTGGATCGTGCAAAAAAACAGCATATCTGGCGACGTTTGTACAAGCAAAATTGCTGCTTTAAAAGGCCGCAAACCCTTCTCCCATAAGCAGTTCCGCCAAACTTTGCAAAATCTATTCCAATTTTAGGAAAGTGAGGCCCTGGGCATTTGACGTGGGTAGCTTAGTATGATAAAATATGTCCCGTGCCGCAAGAACGGCAGTTAAAATTTTCATTCAAAATATTAACAATACGGGAGGCAGCATTATGGCTGAATATACCAAGGCCCAGCTTACCGAACTGATAATCGGAAAACTTCACCGCAATTTTGGCAAGGAAGTGGAGGACGCCACCCCCAACCATATGTTCAAGGCTTGTGCTCTGGTCCTGCGGGACATCATGTCCGGCCACCAGATGAATACCAGCAACGAGGTGTGGGAGGGCCAGGAGCGCCAGGTCCATTATCTGTCCCTGGAATTCCTCATGGGCCGCTCCCTGGAGAAGAACGCCTACAACCTGGGCATTCTGGATACCCTGAAGGAGGCCCTGGAGGACATGGGCTTCTCCGCCTCCGATCTGTTTGAAATTGAGCCCGACGCGGGCCTGGGCAACGGCGGCCTGGGCCGTCTGGCCGCCTGCTATCTGGACTCCATGACCACCCTGGAGATCCCCGCCACCGGCTATTCCATCTGCTACGAGCTCGGCATCTTCAAGCAGAAGATCGTGGACGGCAAGCAGGTGGAGCAGGCCGACAACTGGCTGGGCCTGGGCGACGCCTGGCTCATCCCCAAGATGGACGAGACCGAGGAGGTCCGCTTCGGCGGCAAGATCGTGGACCACTGGGATGACAAGGGCCACAACCACCCCGAGCACGTGGGCTACACCACCGTGCTGGCCATCCCCCGGGACATGGAGATCGCCGGTTACAAGACCAACCACACCAATGTGCTGCGCCTGTGGGACGCCAAGAGCCCCGCGCCCGTGGATATGTCCCTGTACTCCCGGGGCGAGTATCTGAAGGCGGTGGAGCAGCAGGCCATGGCCGAGGTCATCGCCAAGGTGCTCTATCCTGACGATAACCACTACGAGGGCAAGTCCCTGCGTCTGAAGCAGCAGTACTTCTTCGTCTCTGCCACTGTGCAGTCCATTGTGCGCAAGCATCGTGCCCAGTACGGTACTCTGCGCAACTTCCACGAGAAGCACGTGATCCAGATCAACGATACCCACCCCACTCTGGTCATCCCCGAGCTGATGCGCATTCTGCTGGATGTGGAGGGTTACAGCTGGGATGAGGCCTGGAACATCGTCACCCACACCGTAGCCTACACCAACCACACCGTCCTGGCCGAGGCTCTGGAGCGCTGGCCCCAGGGGCTCATCGAGAGCCTGCTGCCCCGGATCTGGCAGATCCTCAAGGAGATCGCGGCCCGCTATCAGCGCAAGCTGGAGGAGCACTTCGGCGGCGATATGAACAAGGTGGCCAACATGGCCATCATCTGGAACGGCGAGGTTCGCATGGCCAACCTGTGCATCTGCGCCTGCTACGCCGTCAACGGCGTGTCCGCTCTGCACTCTGAGATCCTGAAGAAGGATGTCTTCCACGACGCCTACACCATGCGTCCCGAGCAGTTCAAGAATGTCACCAACGGCATCGATCACCGCCGCTGGCTGTCCCAGATCAATCCCAAGCTGGACGCTCTGGTCCGTGAGTGCACCGGCGGAGATGATTACCTCCTGCACCCCGACGCCATCCAGGGCCTGGAGAAGTACAAGAATGACAAGGCTGTACTCCAGCGCCTGGAGGCCATTAAGAAGGAGAATAAGCGCCGCTTTGCCTCCTACCTGGCCCGGGAGAGCGGCGTGGTGCTCAACACCGACGCCATCTTTGACGTGCAGGTCAAGCGTCTGCATGAGTATAAGCGCCAGCTGCTGAATGTGCTGCACATTGTACACCTCTATAATCAGCTGAGGGATAACCCCAACATGGAGTTCACCCCCCAGACCTTCCTGTTCGGCGCAAAGGCGGCCCCCGGCTACCATGTGGCCAAGCGGATCATCCAGCTCATCAACTCCCTGTCCGCCCAAATCAACGCCGATCCCATCTGTAAGGATAAGCTCCAGGTGGTCTTTTTGGAGAACTACCGCGTCTCCCTGGCAGAGAAGCTGATGCCCGCCAGCGAGCTGTCTGAGCAGATTTCCACCGCCGGCAAGGAGGCCAGCGGCACCGGCAACATGAAGTTCATGATGAACGGCGCGCTGACCATCGGAACCCTGGACGGCGCCAATGTGGAGATGCACCAGAAGCTGGGCGACGAGAATATCTTCCTGTTCGGCCTGACTGCCGACCAGGTGACCACTCTGAAAGCCAATGGCTATCACCCCCAGGACTATTATCACCAGAATGGGGACCTGAAGCGGGTCATCGACCAGATTTCTGCCGGGTTTGCTGACAAGGAGTCCTACGCTGATCTGATGGACCGCCTGCTGCGCAGCGCCGGAGGCAGCCCCGCCGACGACTACATGCTGCTGGCAGACTTCGACAGCTATCGTCAGGCCCACTGCCGTGCCCTGGAGACCTATGCCGACCGTCAGCGCTGGAACCAGATGTCTCTCATCAATATCGCCCGCTCCGGCATCTTTGCCGCCGACCGCTCCATCCGGGACTATGCCCGGGACATCTGGCACGTGCCTACCCGTCCTTAATAGAATCGGTTTCACAAAAGACAAAGCCCACCAAGTGGGCTTTGTCTTTTGTCTGCTCTTGCCAAATAGAAAAAAATGCACTACAATAAAGAGGAAAAGATCTGTCCAGCCGCTGGGAGATCAGGAGCAGGGCAGAAAATAAAATTGCAGGAGGAGAAGATTATGATTTCCATTGCTTCCGATCATGGCGGATATCGTCTGAAAGAGCATATTAAAGCATATTTGATGGCCAAGGGAGTCAGCGTACTGGACTGCGGCTGCGACAGTCAAGACAGCTGTGACTACCCCGTATTCGGCAAGGCGGCTGCCCAGGCTGTGGCTGATGGCCGCTGCGAAAAGGGAATCGTGATCTGTACCACCGGCATTGGTATCTCCATCTCCGCCAATAAGGTCAAAGGAATCCGCTGTGCCCTGTGCAGTGATCCCCTGGCCGCCGAGATGACCCGCCGGCATAACGATGCCAACATGCTGGCCATGGGGGCAGGCATGATCGGTACCAACATGGCGGAGCGGATTGTGGATGTGTTCCTGTCTACCGAGTTTGAAGGAGGGCGCCATGCCCGCCGCGTCGGCCTGATGATGGATATCGAGAAAGATCAGTAAAATAAAAATCCTGGCGACCAAAGTCGCCAGGATTTTTTTGCCTCTATGGAGAAATGAGACAGGCAGTCGATTAAGACCAGTCGTAGGTGACAGTGAACTCCTTGGAGCCGCCGTCCTCAAAGGAGACGGTCACAGTGATCTCCATGCTGTCGCCGCTGGTGCAGCTGGCCAGGGTCTCAGACTTATCAAAGGTCAGCTCCAGGTTGGGGTCAGAGTAGGAGACAGTAGCCTCAGTGTCGGTGCCTACGGCGGACTCGGCATAGGTGCCGGTGCCGGTAGCCTTGACAGAGGAAATCTTGGAGGAGATATCCAGACCAGCGGGGTCGATGGTCAGCTTCACGCCGGCAGCAGACAGGCCGCTGGAGGAAGTGGGGGTATCCACAGTCACGGTATCGCTGAGGTACACAGCGGTCAGGGTGATGTCGCCCTGCACGTTGGCAATCACGTCGCCGGCGGCGTACAGCTTGCCGTTGCCGTCAGACCAGCCCAAGAACTGATGGCTGCCGTAGGTGGGCTCAGTGTCGCTGATGGTAAAGTTCTTGCCCTGAACAGCAGTAGCCGCATCAGGAGCACCGGAGCCGGAGCCGGCGGAGTAGGTCACGTCAAAGTTGGAGGGAGCCACGTTGCCGGAAACCTCCTGGATGAACACGGCCTTCACAGCACCGTCCTTCAGAATGACAGTGGCCAGGTCATTGGCGTCGGTCTTGATGCCGTTCATGGTGCCCACGGACAGATCCTTGCCGTCGTACTTCACCACCAGGGCGTTATCCTGGAAGCTGTAGTAGCTGAAGCCCTGGTTCTCGTTGCCGAAGCCAACCACGCCGTTCTCCACGCGCTTGGTGCCGTCGTTGACAGAAGCAATCTCGCTGGTGTACAGGTTGACCTTGGTAACCAGGCCGTTGGCGTCCTCGGAGTAGCTCTTCACAGAGAAGATACCGGCAGCCTTCAGGGTGGTGGCAGCAGCAGAGCCCTTCTTCACGTCCAGCTTGGTGACCTTACCGTCCACCACAGCGTCAAAGGAGTAGTACTCGCCGCGGTTGTCCTTGTTGTCCACAGCAGAGGCATTGCCCACCACGAAGGTGACCTGCTCAGCGGTGTCGTTCTCCAGAACAGCGGACTCGATGTAGACCACCTTGGCCATGTTGGCGGAGTCCTTGAAGACGACAGTCTTGGTGGTGCTGTCATCATCGCTGATGTTGGGTACGTTCTGGATGCCGGTGTAGATGACGTAATCGTCGCCGTCCTTCACCTGGAAGACGGTCTGGCTGTTGGCATAGACGGTAGCGCCGTTGATGGTCATAGCGGCCTTACCGGTCTCAATGCTCAGGTTGCTGTCGGAAGAGGCAGCGGCGCTGCTCTTGTCCGCCAGAGTGTAGACATTGTCGCTGTCCTTGGTGTAGGAGACAATGTGCTTGTCCAGGGTAGAAGCGGAGGTCTCAGTCTCCACCTCAACCACCTTGCCGTCGGTCAGAAGCAGCTTGGCATAGTGGGTGGTGGTGCCAAACTTGGTGTCGTCCTGATAGCCAATCACGTAGGCGTAGTCGTTGGAAGCCTCAGCCTCGCCGATGGCGATCACGTAGCCCTGGGCGTCCAGATAGAATACCACATCCTCGTCAACGGAAGCGGTAGTGATGTAGTCGCTGGTCTTAAACTGGGCAGAATACTCATAGGTCTGGCCGCCCACCACGAAGCTCTCGCCGGCAGTGACCTTAGTCACCTGACCGGAGACCTCGCGGGCAGTAGTCAGGGAAGCGATCTCAGAGGTCTTCTTGCTGTAGGTAAACAGAACCATGTCGTCTACGTCATAGCCGGTAGCCTCAAACTTCTCGCCGTCGGCCACAGGAGACTGGGACAGGTCGGAGACAATCACATAGGGATTCTCGTCTTCATCCACATCATCCTCACCCATCACAGAGGAGATCTGGCCGGCGTAGGTGTTCACAATAGAAACCACCACAGTGCCCTTCTCGCTGGAGGAGACATACTCCTTGGTGATGAAAATCTCCATCACGGTGCCGTTTCCGGTGCCGGTCAGGGCGGTGTCATTGGTCTTGGACACGTTGCTCTGAGAGAAGGTGCCGCCGGTGGTGCCGTCCAGGTTGATGGTCCAGGTGTACTTGCTGGAGTCCGCCAGGGTCTCGCCCACGGTGTTGAACAGCTCCTTGCCGGTAACCTCGCCGCTGAGAACGTAGTCGGCGGTGTCGGCGGCCACAATCACCTGCTCACCCTTGTAGTTCCAGGTGCGGGCGGGACGGGCGAAGTCATCGGAGGTGACAGCGGTGTCAATCTTCAGACTGCCGTTGAAGAGCTTCTCGCCCAGCTGAACCGCATACTTGCCGTCCTCCAGCACCTTGTCGGCCATAGCCTTGGCGTAGTCAGCGGAGCTGGTGATGTCCTTGTACTCCACGTCGCCGGTGATGGTGATGTCACCCACAATAATGGTAGAGCCGTTCTTGGTGGGCTGCACCATGGTGGCCTCCAGGGTATTCAGACCCAGCTGAGCCACGCTGTCGCGGGTCAGGGCCTCGGTGACACCGGTGTCAATGTCGTTGAACAGATCGATGGAAGAGGCCTGCTTAATGGTGGCAATCTGCCAGTCGCTGCCGAAGTCGGACTGATACTGGAAGTAGCCCAGAGCCTTCATCATCATCAGGCTGGCCTGCACCGCAGTGACAAGCTCATTGCTGCCGTAAGTGGTGGCGCTGGTACCGCTGGTAATGCCGTTGGAGTAGCAGGCAGCCACGTAGGGGGCGGCCCAGTCAGGCACGTCGGTGAAGGGAATGGTGGTGTTCTTGTAGTCGTCCACCTTCAGGCCCAGCAGATTGGCCATGACAACCGCCATCTCAGCACGGGTCACCTTCTGGTCGGGGTTAAAGTTGCCGTTCTCGTCGCCAATCATCACGCCTACGGCCTGCATCACAGCAATGGCCTCCTCATGGTGGTTGGAATTGACGTCGGCGTACCTCATCGCGCTGCCGCCCATAACCATCATACCAAGAACCATGGTAGAGGACAGGAGCAGGCTGAGAGCCCGTTTCAGGTTTCTCATATAAGAGTTCCTCCTTGTAAAAAATGGACAAAGAAAGTTGGCTACCAAGTACAGGAAAGCATAACGACCCTTGCACGCTAAAAAACATTGTGAATTTCATAAAAAACAGTAATTATATATAAGGAAATAGGCATAAAAGTTATCTTGGTAGACATTCGGTAGACAAATTGAGCTAATTAGCAAAGAAAAACCCCCGAAAGCCCTTGGGAGACAACGGCTTTCGGGGGTTTTCTGGTAGACGCTTGGTAGACCCGTGGTAGACAGGACTCAATTTTAGGCAGAAAAATAGCCCTGCCAAAAGGACATGGCGGGGCGAAATTACCAGTATTTGTATATAAAGATGCACTCGGAGGGGAATTCCCGCCATAGGTGAAAACTACTTTAAAGGAGGAAATCCTATGGCGAGCAATTACACAGAAAACTACAACCTATGTCAGTGGGAGGCCACGGATCAGGTGCTGCGGACGGATTTTAATGAAGATAATGCCAAAATCGACGGGGGGCTGGAACAACTACGAGGTGCAATGGAAAGAAAAGCAGAACAGACAGTCGTCGACGCTTTGTCACAGACTGTGGCACAAAAGGCAGATCAAAGGGCTTTGGAGACTGAAATCAATGTCCGGGCAGAGGCAGTTGCAGTCCTATCAGAGAAAGCCGGGATGCAGCTGATCCGCCGGATGACACTGGCTGAAGGGAGTGAAAAAATAAAACTAGATCTTTCTGACGTTGACTGGAACCGATGGGCTATAGTGCACATTCTTATCATACCTGTTATAGATGACACTTACGATGTTGGCAGTTCTGCCGGAGGACTTGGCCTGCCCTATCGAACGAGCGGCAGTTTACTTATGGAGTTCTGTCCTATGTTTCACCAGGATCAGCGGATCTGTGGCACCTATTGGCCGTCGTACCAGGGATCGCAGGAGATTTCCACCACCATGACTTTTCAATCCCTGCAGTATATGGACTTTTCCGCGACTAATTATATCTTTCTGCCCGGCACTGTTATTGAGGTTTGGGGGCAGAAGTAAGGGAAAACCCCCGCTCCGAAACGGAGCGGGGGTTCCAGTCCTTGCTTAGCAAGAATTCTCAGGTTCAGTTATTCCAATTAGGGAGCAACAGGAGCCAGAGTAATGAGCAACTTGCAGGAAGTTCCAGTAAAGTTGTTCACAGTGAATTGACCGGTCGTAATATCGCCCCAGACCTTAGCACTATTACCCTGGGTGCTGATAGCAGAGATCTTGTAGCCAGCCGCAGGGGTAACAGTAATGGAAACGGTTTCATTCTCCTTCACATTACCCAGAGCAACAGCAGAAGTATTGTCTACTACAAAGCTCTGTCCATTGACGGTAATGGTCACAACACCGCCAGAAGTTAGGGTCTGAGCAGTCAGAGCCACAGTATCAACATACTTTACAGCAACGATGTGCTGAGCAGTGGTACCGTCCTCAGCCTTAACGGTCACACGAATCTGCAGGTTACCGCCAGTCCAGTCGCCGTAAACAGAAAGATCATCCTTAGCAGCAGCGCTGGAGGCAGACCAAGCGTTCCAGGTACTACCGCTATTGTTAGAATACTCCCAAGTGGTCACTTCGGCCTTGTTGGCAACACCATTAACGATAACATTGGACAAAGAAGTGTCAGACAACTCATCATCACTCAGGGAGACCTCATAGGTGCCGTCAGCCTTCTTAGTGGCAGCGACGCCCTTCACGGTAAAGCCGTCGATGGAAGCATCGTTGCTGGCCACATAGAGCTCGTCGCCCTCGACCTCATAAATCACCAGGGTCTGGACCATGTAGTCATCCACAACAGCCCAAACCAGATCGTTGTTGTCGATGGCAATGCCGTTGTAGGAGCTGGTGGAAATCTTACCATCCTCATCCACATAGTAGATGTTGGCGTCCTCGGCCACAGTGATGGTGTTGGGGGTACCCACATAAGCACCGGTAGCGTCCTTCGCGGTATCGATGATCACAGTGTACTCCTTAGAGACCTTGTCGATACCCACACCAGTGTGCAGACCGGTCTCGGGAGTAGCAGCACCGTAGGTGGTCAGACGGGTAATGATGCCGTTCTTATCCACAGAGTAACGCTCATAGAAGTTGTTGCCCAGAGTCTTGGCAGCAGCCTCACCCACAACGGTACCGTCGACAGTAACGTCGGCAGCCACCTTCACGGTGGTGATTTCATTGTTCACAACAGCATTGTACTCGTAGTAGTCACCCAGGCTATCGTGAATCAGGTTGGAGACAGAGTCATCAGCCAGGAACAGAGCCTTATTAACGCCATCCTGAACCACAACCTCAGCATCGGGAACGATGAACATGATGGTCACCATGGAGCCGTTCTTGCAGTAGTAGTAGACGTTGGCCTCTTCACTCTTCTCATTAGCCGCGTTTACAGGGCTGGTGTGAGCGACATCCAGATCCTCCACATAAATGGTGGGAGCGTTCTTGATGCCGGTATAGGCAGTCCAGTCCACATCGGTGTCAAAGCCAGAGATGCTAAAGATGCCATCAGGACGGTCACTAGAAGGATCGCGGACCACGAAGGTGGTGGCGCTGTTGGCAGTCACAGTCACATCGGCACCGCTAGCATTGTTAACATTGACAATACCAGCCTTGTCGTTGACCAGCTCCATGTTGGTCTCATCCTGAACCGCAACAGTTTTATTGTAGGAACCGCTGCTCTGCTTGGAGGACACGCCGCGCAGAGTATACACGCCGTCCTCGTCGGCACGGTAAGTGACAATGATGGGGCCGCTGATGGTCTCGCTGCTCAGCATGGTACCGTCGCCATCCTGGTCAACGCTCAGGGCAGCCTCATTATCATAATGCTTGGCGGTGTCAACCACAGCGCTGCTGCCGTCGGCAAAGACCAGGTAGGCCTTATTAGAGGCAAAAATACCGCCGGCATTGGTGGTATACAGCAGAGCATAGTCGCCGATCTCGTCGATGCGCTCCACATAGATCAGGTAGCCGTAGCTGTCCAGATAGACAGTGTACTGCTCATCAACAGACACATCGCCCAGATTCTCGCCGGAGATGTTGGCAGAAGCAGTATAGCGGGTGCCGTCGATGGTCAGGGCCTTCTTATCGAAGTTGTTGGTGTCGTTGTTCTCAGCACGGGTCACAACACCGTTGACTTCATCTGCCAGCTCCACAGATTCGATTTCGTCGGTAGCCTCAGAATAAGTGTAGAGGACATAGGAGTCATCGGCGAATTCCTTGTCAGTCTCGAACTCCTCGTTGCCGATGCCGGGGTTGACGGTCTCGGGGTTCACAACAATGTAAGCGCCGCGCTTGTCAGTAGCGTCAACGGTCTTGACCACAGTACCCACATAGGTGTCGATACGGGTGATCAAGATGGTCTCATCCTCACCATCGTAATAGACCTGGGTCAGAACACCGTTGGTGGAGTTGGCCACCGTGGTGTCGCTACCCTTGCTGATGGCGACAGCCAGATCCTCATCCTCGATGCCATTTACATAAACGGAAACCTTGGACGCAGAGATGTTCTTGCTCAGGCCCAGATCCTTATAAATGTCACCGGCAGTGACCTTAGCAGAGTAGGTCAGATCGGAGTCATGGGTGTAGGTACCAATGTCCTTGCCGTCATAACGCCAGTTATTGGCGGGACGAGCAAAGTCGTCGGTAGAAGGCTTCAGGGTCAGGTCGCCATTGTACAGCTCCTCGCCCAGCTGCACATAGTACTGATCATCCTTAGTGATGTTGGTGGTACCGTCATCAATGGAATTGTACTTGTTGGCAGCGCTGGTGCGGGCGGTATACTCAGCACGGTAGCCCACAGTCACATCGCCAATCTGGATGCCCTTGTCGCCGGTGAAGTCCACCATCTTGGCCTTCAGACCGTTCAGCACCAGCTGAGCCACCTGGCCACGGGTCAGGGCGCTCTCAGCGTCAGAATTGACATTGTCGAACAGGTTGATGTAGGAAGCCTGACGGATGGTGGCAACCTGCCAGTCATCGCCGAAGTCCTCCTGGTTCTGGAAGTAGCCCAGAGCCTTCATGACCATCAAACCAGCCTGAGCAGCAGTAATCTTCTGATCGCCGCCATACAGGCCGTTACCCACGCCGGCGGTTACGCCCTCGGCCACACAGGCGGCCACATAGGGGGCGGCCCACTCGGGCACGTCGC
>CABVDR010000007.1 GCA_902497145.1 uncultured Oscillospiraceae bacterium | reverse complement strand
GCCGATCTTGGAAGAGACCTTGCTGCCGCCCAGGATGGCCACCAGAGGACGCTTGGGATTGGCCAGAGCGCCGCCGATGATCTCTAGCTCCTTCTGGATGAGGAAGCCGCTGACCGCGGGCAGGTACTGAGCCACACCGGCGGTGGAGGCGTGAGCGCGGTGCACGGCGCCGAAAGCGTCGGACACATACACCTCAGCCATGGAAGCCATGGACTTGGCCAGCTCGGGATCGTTCTTGGTCTCACCCTTCTCAAAGCGGGTGTTCTCCAGCAGCAGGATCTGGCCGGGCTTGAGAGCGGCGGCCTTGGCCTGAGCGTCAGGGCCCACCACGTCGTCGGCCATAATGACCTCCTTGCCCAGCAGCTCGCTGAGACGCTGAGCCACGGGCTTCAGGCTCAGGGAGGGGACAACCTCGCCCTTGGGCTTGCCCATGTGGGAGCAGGCGATGACAGCGGCGTTCTGATCCAGCAAGTACTGGATGGTGGGCAGAGCGGCACGGATGCGCTTGTCGTCGGTGATGACACCGCTGCCGTCCTTGGCCATGGGCACGTTGAAGTCACAGCGCAGAAGCACCTTCTTACCGGCCACGTCGATGTCCTTGACAGTTTTCTTGTTGTAATTCATGAAAAACGCTCCTCTCTTCACAAGTAAATGGAACAGGGAAAAAGTTTCCGAAATCACCCGCGGCTCGGGGAACCGGCGCGGCGAGACTCGTCCAACGTTCAGCGTGCCCCGGACGGGAGGGATCCATCCCGTCCTCCTGCCATCTCACCCACGCCGGACAGCTGGGGAAACCCCTGCTGGCGCAGTGCCTCGTAGGCCAGGATGGCCACCGAGTTTGACAGGTTGAGGCTGCGGGCGTCCGCCCGCATGGGAATGCGGATACAGCGGTCATAGTGGGCCATGCGGAAGTCCTCCGGCAGGCCCGCTGTCTCCTTGCCGAAAAACAGGTAGCAGTTGTCGCGGAAGGTGGCTCCAGTGTAATCCTGAGGGGCCTTGGTAGTGGCAAGCCACAGGTCAGGCTGGGGGTTCTCTGCGAAAAAGTGCTCCAGGTTGTGATATACACGCAGATCCACCATGGGCCAGTAGTCCAGCCCGGCCCGGCGCACCGCCTTTTCACTGATATCAAACCCAAGGGGCTCAATAAGATGCAGGCGGCTGCGGGTGGCGGCGCAGGTACGGGCAATATTGCCGCAGTTTTGGGGAATTTCCGGTTCAACCAAGACGATATTCAGCAATTGGAACCCTCCTCGCGTGTCGGGTATCATTGTATTCCAAATGGCCGAGAAATTCAACTATAAAATGGTCGAAAAATTACAAAAAAATTAAAAAACCGGGAGAAATAGCAGGGAAGCAACAAGGTTTTGTGAAATTGGGAAATTCCCGGGGCACTCAGTGGGGCAGAATCCGGCATTGTGCCGAACTTTGGGGAAAATAAGGAGATTGTAAAGAAGGAAACCCAGCGGGAAGAGGGGAGTAAACGGAAAAAGAAGAGGGGAAAAACCAGACAAATGCGGCCCAGAGAAAAAGAAGGATTCAAATTTTGAATTCTCTATGGTATAATATTCACAAAAAGATAAGGAAGGATGATCTTATGCTGTTGACTTGGAATGGACATTCCTGCTTTACCCTGGAGACCAAGCAGGGAACTCTGGTGCTGGACCCCTACCGCCCCGGCTCGGTGCCAGGCCTGCCCGACCTGAAGCTGGAGGCCGACAGCGTCTACTGCAGCCACCAGCACGATGACCACGCCGGAGCGGAGCTGGTGACCCTCTCCGGACGGGGCCATACCGTCCAGGTGGAGGAGATTGAGACCTACCACGACCCGGAGAAGGGGGCCCTGCGGGGCAAGAACACCATCCGCATTTTTACTGCCGAGGGTCTGCGGGTGGCCCATCTGGGCGACCTGGGCTGTGATCTGACGGAGGAACAGGTGGAGCG
Source organism: uncultured Oscillospiraceae bacterium (assembly GCA_902497145.1). Lineage (GTDB taxonomy): Bacteria > Bacillota > Clostridia > Oscillospirales > Oscillospiraceae > Lawsonibacter. The sequence goes on along the minus strand of CABVDR010000007.1, from coordinate 69,952 downwards.
CCTTAGCGGCCTGGACGCTCTGCTCTTCCCGGTGGGCGGCTATTTTACCATCGACGCCAAACAGGCACGGAAGGTTGTCGATCAGCTCAAGCCCCGGGTGGCTGTCCCCATGCACTACCGGGGCGAAACCTTCGGCTACGAGGTCATCGGTCCTCTGGAGGACTATTTGGCCCTGTGTGCCGATGTGGTGCGCTATCCCGGCAACGCCCTGGAGCTCACCGCGGACACCCCCGCCCAGACGGCGGTACTCACCTGTCCGGTGAAGTAAGAGAAGGCATCAGAAAACGCGGCGGCGTGACGAGAAAAATTCGTCACGCCGCCGCGTTTTAGTCTGTGAGGTGTTCCAGTAAGATTTCCCGCTCGTTGGGCAGGGAGCCCTCCGCCACCTGGTCCAGCAAGCGGTTGAGGGCCAGACCGATGGCAGGCCCGGACAAGCCCGCCGCCAGGGCGTCCCGGCCGTTGACCGCCAGGTCTTTCAGAGTGAGGCAGGGGGCCTGAGCCAAAATCGTGCGGGCCAGGCCGGCTGCCTGGTCCAGCTCCTCCCGGGGGGGCTGCCCGGGGAGACAGGAGGCCCCGTCGGCCTTCATCAGCTGGAGAAGCTGGAAAAACCGCTCCGGCCCCAGCCGCCGCAGCCATCGGCCAACACAGGCCTGGGTGGGCTGGAGGGACAGGTGGTGGCGCTGTACCAAGGTGATGACTTGATTTCGGGTGGCGCTGTCCAGCCGCAGCTCCTGGGCGATGGTCTCGCACAGCCTGGCGCTTTCTTCCGCGTGGCCGTAGAAGTGTCCGGTGCCCGTCTCGTCCAGGGAGAAGCAGGCGGGCTTGCCCACATCGTGGAGGAGCGCCGCCAGGCGCAGGGCGGGCTCCGCCGGGATCTTTTCCACCGTTCTCACCAGATGGGTGTACACATCCCAGGCGTGGTGAGGATTTTTTTGGTCAAAGCCCACCGTAGGGGCCAGCTGAGGCACTATTTCACACACGGTTTGTGGAAAGTCCAGCAGGATCCGGCCCGCCCCGGGGCCGCACAGCAGACGGAGAAATTCCCCGCCGATCCGCTCCCGGGCCACCATAGACAGCCGGGGCGTCTCCCCACGGATGGCCTGGGCGGTGTTGGGATGGATGACAAAGTCCAGCTGGGAGGCCAGCCGAAGCCCCCGGAGGATGCGCAGGGCGTCCTCCTGAAAGCGGCGCTCCGGTTCTCCCACACAGCGGATGAGCCCGGCCTCCAGGTCAGCCTGGCCGCCGAAGCAGTCCACCAGTCCGCCTTCATCCCAGGCCATGGCGTTGATGGTAAAGTCCCGCCGGGCCAGATCCTCCTCCAGACTGGTGGTGAAAGACACCTGGTCGGGGTGGCGGCCGTCGGAGTAGGTGCCCTCCCGCCGGAAGGCGGTCACCTCCACCGGCAGGCCCTGGGACAGTACGGTCACCGTCCCGTGGCGCAGCCCGGTGGGGATGCAGGGAAGATCGGCGCAGGCGGACAAGATCTCCTCCGGCCTGGCAGAGGTGGCGGCGTCATAGTCGTGGGGCTCTTTCCCTCGCAGAAAGTCCCGCACGCAGCCCCCCACCAGCACAGTCTGAAACCCGGCTTTCCGCAGGCGGGCGAGCACATCCAGAGCTCTGGGGTCCCATTGGATCATAGCGGACCTCCCTTAATGGACCAGCCGGGCCGCTGCCGGCAGCAGAATGAGCAGGCCCACCACATTGGCGGCGGTGAACCACAGGAAATAGGGGAGAGGTTTGGCGTCCCGGGAGCGCAGGTAGAATTTCATGGAGATCAGACTGGCCAGAGAGGCCACCGGGGTGCCCAGACCGCCCACATCCACCCCGGCCAACAGCCCCTTCCAGTCCTCGGTGAGGCCGGAGAGCAGCACGGCAGCGGGGACGTTGCTGATGACCTGACTGGCGGCCGCGGAGCACAGCAGGGGACTGCGGGAGAGCAGGCTGCTCAGCGCCGCGCGCACCGCCGGCATCTGGCCCAGGTTGCCGCTGAACACAAAGAAGCACACAAAGGTGAGCAGCAGCATGTAATCCACCTGCCGCAGGAGGGTTCGCCGGGCCAACAGCAGGGCAACAATTACAATCACAGTGAGTACGCCGTAGTGCAGCGCACGGCACACCGACAGCAGGCACAGAGCGAACAGCACCAGGTAGAGGGCCAGGTGCTTGGGGCTGGAGAGGTGTACCTGCTCCGGAAAGGATACGGAGATCCACCCCTTGCCCCCAAAGTACAGGCCTGCCGCCGCCAGTGCCACCAGGCTGATCAGAGTAAGGGGGAGAAGCAGGGCGAGAAAGTCCCCCATGGACAGGGAGAAGTGGGCGTAGAGGAACAGGTTCTGGGGGTTGCCCACCGGGGTGGCCATGCTGCCCAGGTTAGCGGCCACTGTCTGCAGGGAGATGATGGGGATGAGAAGGTCCCGGCGGCCCACCATCTCCAGCACCAGAATGGCAAAGGGGACGAAGGTGATGAGGGACACGTCGTTGGTCACCAGCATGGAGCAGAAGAAGGGCAGCAGAATGAGGGTCAGAGAGATGAGGCGCACCGGCCGCTCCCCGGCCAGCAGCCGCTGGGCCAGAACCAGGAACAGTCCGCACTCCTGCAGCCCCGCCACCACCGCCATCAGACAGAACAGCAGGCACAGCACCCGCAGGTCGATGTATCCCAGATAGGCGGAGGAGGGGGGGACAAAAAAGGCGGAAATCACCGCGCAGACAAAGGAGATGGACAGCACCGGCTCCCGCCGGACAAACTGCCACAGAGTGTGGGTGGATGTCATACAAAGCCTCCCAAAGTTTTTTACCAACACAACACAGTTTCCGCCCGGGCTCCAGGCGGGAAAACGCCCCCGAACCGGACGGCTCGGGGGCGCGAAGAAATTTATTTCACGTACTGGATGCCGGAGCCGCGCTCGGCTTCCACATCGGCGTACAGGCCGCTGATCCACTCCTGCGTGGCCTCAGAGGCCAGGGCGTCCTTGGCAGTGACCTTCCAGGCGGGATCATTCCAGCCCACAAAGTACATGATGTGCCAGCCCTGGGTGGAGCTGCCGGTATTCTTCACCAGGCCGGTGTCACCGGGCTGGCGGCTGCTGTCCAGGCACCAGTTGGTGAAGTCGGTGATAAAGCCGGAGTAGGGGGACACGCCGGTGTACAGACCGCCGTTGCTCTGGGAGCCGCTGTCGGCGGTATTCTCCACGGCCAGTACCGCGAAGGACTCCTCGTCGGCGCTGCCGGACTTCCAGCTGTCCAGCAGGCTCTGGGCCTTCTCCTCCGCCTGAGCGAACTGCTCGTCGGTGGGGTTGGAGCCGGCGGAAACCAGGATGTGGCGCACGTCCGCAGTGGCGGCCTCGTCCCGCACCCGGCTGTCCAGCTGCACTACATAGTAGTTATAGACGTAGCTGTCGCTCTGGTCGTTTTCCACGATGGTGGTCTCGCCGGCCTGGCGGGCGGCGTCATACAGCCACTCGGCGTAGCTGCTGCTGGAGAAGGAGGAGCCCAGCTGGCTCTGATGCACGGAGGAGGAATAGAGCTGCTCGGAGTACTCCTCAGCCAGGGCGGAGGCATCGCTGCCGGCGGCCAGCTTGTTCTGAATCTCCTGCGCGGTGGCCTGAGCCTGGGTCTTGGCGGCATCAAAGGCGGACTGCTTTTCCTCGTCGGTCAGGTCCACGGTGTTGCCTTCCTCGTCGGTGGTGGTGGTGTCAATAGAGGCCTGAACGGTAAAGACCGAGTAGTTAAAGGTATCCAGGGAGTTCTTGTTCTCCTGGTAGTAGGCCTCCAGCTCCTCGTCAGAGTAGGTCAGGTTGTCCTGGTGGTCCTGCTCATAGTAGGTAGCAGTGATCTGGGCGGTGATGATATCCTTATAAACCTTCTCCGTCATATAGGAGCCGTAATTGGTGCGCAGATAGTGGTCCAGGTTGGAGTAACCGTTGGTACGGGCGGACTGCTCCATCTGCTCCAGGTACACATCCACATAGGCCTGGCCCTCAGCAGGCAGAGTGTAGCCCTCCTTCTGGGCGGAGTGGTTGACCATGGTGACCTGGGTGAGGCTGTCAATGGCCTGGTTGAGGAAGTAGTCATACCAGGTGGTGCCGGACTCCTCGTCCTGGATCTGGTCCTTGGGGTCCAGGCTGGAGTCAAAGCCGGTGTCCAAGCCCATCTGGGCGTAGTACAGGGTCTGAGACATGGCGTTGTGGTAATAATACTGTACAGTGGCGGGGGCGATGTTTTCCCCGTCGATGGTCAAGGCGGTGGTCCGCTTCTGGAAGAAACCGTTGTCCCAAACCAGCAGAGCGATGGCCAGGATGGCGATGATCACGCCCACAACGATGTAGACCCCGTGCATGCGGTTGCTTTTTTCTTCCGCTTTGTTGTTGCGCCGCTGGGCGTAGGTCGAGCCCTGGCGGTTTTGCTTTTCTCTGGATGCACTCACAGTTGATTCCGTCCTCTCGTTCTTTCTTTGAAAGTTGCCCGGGGAGACCGGGTAAAAAGATTCCGCATTATTATATAAAAAACTTCCAAGGGATTCAAGGGGCAAATGAGACAAGAAAGGGAGGTTTTACAGAATGTTCATGGAAAAACTGAAAGTTTTCTGAAAAGAAAACGAAAAAAAGACCGCGGCTTGCGCCGCGGTCCAGTTCCAAATGAGCTTTATATACCCCGCTCTGGCCGTGTGAGCCCGTTTAAAACCTGCACGAAATGGCAGGTGGGTTGCCTCCACGACGCTTTTCTGCTTCCAACTTCCAGCCGACCTCAAAGGGGGCCGGGAGGCCTGCAAGCCACGCCGTGAGGTGGGCATCCCGTTTAAAAAATGTGGGTTTAAAAGAGCCCATCACGCACCGAGCAGGAAAGTTCATTGGTGTCGATTTAATTGTCCTCTTCTTCCTCGAAGAAGCGCTCCATAAACAGGTTGTAGATGGTTTCGACCTCTTCGTCGTTGTCCAGGGTGGAGAGCAGCTCCTCGCCGTTTTCCTCCACAACCTTCATAATGACCAGGCCGTATTCCTCATCGTCGGCATCCACGTCCACCGGTTCTCCGGTCTCCTCGTCCTCTGCCACGGCGGGGAACATGGCGTGGTAGGTGACGCCGTTATGCTCCAGCGTATCTACCAGTTCCAGCTCAAATTCATTGCCGTCCTCGTCGGTTACGGTGATGAAATCAGGGCCGAATTCTTCGCTCATGGGGGGATCCCTCCTGCATATGTTCTGACCATATTGTACCCTGTATGTGAGAAAAATGCAAGTGGGAAGCCGGGTAAATTTTTACCGCCCCTGCCAAAAAGAAATCCTGGGATGGACAAATGGGGAGAATATGGTATAATATATACTGATTTTTTGCCGACATGATTCCTTTTGCCGCGCCTTTCTGGAAAAGAAAGGCCGTGGGGTACAGGGCATGAGGGCGGAAAGGCGCCCGCCGGACAGGCGGGGCGCTGGACATGCGAAACAACCCGCGCCAACGCGCCTGCCGCCTTGTGCACATCCCTGTGCAAAACGGAGAAAGAGCGCGCTGCGCGCCTGCCAGTTCGGAGGTAATTTGCTGTGTCTGAACAAAACTATTCTTCTCGTTATCCCAGCCGCGACGAGCGACAGTCTCGTTCCGGCCAAAACGGCGAAGCGCCCAGGCGGCGCCGGAAAAAGAGTAAAAAGAAAAAGGGTGGAGTGCTGCGGGTCATCGGCACCCTGCTGCTGATTTTTTTGACCACCAGCGCGTTTTTGGCCTGCTTTGCCGCGGTATACATCGTCAACGTGATTCTGCCTCAGGCGAATATGGATCTGTCCAGCTTCAATGTGGACGAGAACAGCGTGATGTACTACCAGGATAAGTCCACCGGGGAATATAAGGAATTGCGTCAGGTGCTCAGCGTCACCGACTCCCAGTGGGTGGACTATGAGGATATGCCCCAGTATCTGAAGGATGCCGCGGTAGCCATTGAGGACCGCCGGTTCTGGACCCACAATGGTGTGGACTGGGGCCGCACCGCCAAGGCCGTGATCAGCATGTTCACCGGCGGCGATATCCAGGGCGGCTCCACCATTACCCAGCAGCTCATTAAAAACCTGACCGATTACAACGAGACCACCGTCAAGCGGAAGGTCACGGAAATTTTCCGGGCCCTGTACGTGGACGCCAACTACGAAAAAGAAGACATTCTGGAGCTCTACCTCAATGTTATTCCCTTGGGCAGCGGCTGTGAGGGTGTGGGTGCGGCGGCCGAAAAGTATTTTGGCAAGTCGGTGTCCGACCTCACCCTGGCCGAGTGTGCCAGCCTGGTGGGTATTACCAATAACCCCTCCAAGTACGGTCCCTACTCCACCGCCCGGGTGGCCAACTCCGACGGGGAAATGTGGGACGCGGTGCAGTGGAACAAGTACCGCCAGGAGGTGATCCTGGGCCAGATGCTGGAACAGGGCAAGATCTCCCAGGCGGAGTACGATGAGGCTGTGGCCCAGGAACTGGTCTTTGTGGGCTCCGACGCCGATAACGGGCAGAGCGCCTCCAACATCTACTCCTGGTATGAGGAGCAGGTTATCACCGACGTGATGAACGATCTGAAGGAGGAATTTGGCTACTCCAGCCAGTATGTCAGCCAGATGCTCTCCAACGGCGGCCTGCGCATCTACACCTGTGTGGACCCGGAGGTCCAGGCGGCGGCCGAAGCCATCTATTACGACCGCTCCAACCTGAACTATACCTCGTCCAAGAGCGGCCAGCAGCTCCAGTCGGCCATTACCATCATCGACAATACCACCGGCGACATCGCTGGCCTGGTGGGCCGGATTGGAGAAAAGACGATTAACCGAGGCACAAACCTGGCCACCGGAGCTCTGCGGCAGCCCGGCTCCTCTATCAAGCCTCTGACGGTCTATGCCCCTGCCATGGATATGGGGCTGCTGACTCCCATCTCGGTGCTGGCCGACTACCCCTACCAGGTTTTGAACGGGAAGGCCTGGCCTGTGAACGTGGATGGACGTTACCGCGGCCAGGTGACAGTCACCGAGGCCCTCCAGTGGTCCTATAACACCGTGGCCGTGCGTACCGTGGCTCTGGTGACGCCGACCAAGTCCTTTGAGTTTGCGACCCAGCGGTTCCATCTCACTTTGGAGAGCGGCCGTATGGTCAACGGCGAGATGCAAAGCGACGTAAACCTGGCTCCCCTGGCCATGGGCGGTCTCACCGACGGCGTTACCACCCGGCAGATGGCCAATGCCTATGCGGTGTTCCCGGAGAACGGGATCTATCGAGAGGCCCGCACCTACACTAAGGTGGAGGACAGCGACGGCAATGTGATTTTGGACAACTCCCGGGAGGATGAGCTTGCCACAAAGGAGTCCACGGCCTATTATATGAACACCATGCTGCAGAATGTGGTGCAGAGCGGCGGCGGTACCGAGGCCCAGCTCAGCGGGATGACTGTGGCCGGCAAGACCGGTACCACCGACAGTAAGTACGACCGCTGGTTTGTGGGTTACACCCCCTACTACACCGCCGCAGTGTGGGTGGGCTACGAGTATAACGAGCGGGTTCCCGCCTCGAACAACCCGGCGGCCCAGCTGTGGAAGAAGGTCATGGCCCCCATCCATGAGGGCCTGGAGAACAAGAGCTTTGATAAGCCCAGCGGCCTGGTCAAGGTATCCTATTGTCTGGACTGCGGCGGCATAGCCACCAGCGCCTGCCAGTATGATCCCCGGGGATCCCGGGTAGCCACCGGCTATGTAATGCAGGAGGACGCGCCCTGCACGTCGTGCACCTGCCACTCCCTGGAGCCCGGCTCCAACTCCCTGGTGCAGGTGTGCGTGGACTCCCCCATTTTGGATGAGAACGGTCAGCCCACCGGCGGCTACCACTTGGCTGGTCCTTACTGTCCCCAGGAGAGCATCCGCAGCTACGCCTATCTGAATCTGGATCGGGAGAGCGTAGGCGGCGCTTGGGCAGAGGACAGCGGCTACTTCTACTCCGCCCAGGCTGACCCGGGTGTGTGTACTGTTCACACCGGTGAGGCGGTTGTGCCCCCGGAGGAGGGAGAGACTACCAATCCTGACGACCCGTCTGACCCCAACAATCCTACCGATCCCAACAACCCCACCGATCCCAATAATCCTACCGACCCGAACAATCCCTCTCAGGGAGGAGATACAGAGGGCGGCGGAACCCAGGAGGGGAATGGCGAAACGACGGAACAGCCCAGCAATCCAACCAATTAGCCAGGATGTTATGTCCTTCCAGGGGGGCCGCTCAGAGCGGCCCCCCTTTCTGTCTTCCAATAGGAATTGTAAAAAATGACGAATATCGTCGGAGAAAACAACGAAAAAATTGACTGTCCTGCCCCGCTCCTGCCCATTGCATCCGGGACTTTGGTGTGCTAAAATAGACCACAACGCAAAAACAAATGACCATGACACGCGGACAACAGGACGGAGGAACAGAAGGTGAACCAATCCGAAGGCTATTTCATTGTGCAGGCTTCTTCCATGCCGGAGATTTTTCGCAAGGTGGCCCAGGCCAAGCGCCTGCTGGAGACCGGGGAGGAGACAACCGTAAACGGTGCGGCTCACGCGGTGGGCATCAGCCGCAGCGCCTTCTACAAATACAAGGATGCGGTGCGGCCCTTCCAGGACATGCTCCACGGACGTATCGTGACCTTCCAGACCCTGCTGCGGGATGAACCGGGGGTGCTGTCCGGCCTTCTCAATGTGCTGGCCGGCACAGGAATCAATATTCTGACCATCAACCAGAATATCCCCGTCAATGGCTGCGCGGTGGTGACCATCACCGCGGAGACCTCCCAGATGCACCTGACCCTGGAGGAGATGCTCCAGGCTGCTGCGGACAGCACCGGGGTGATCCGGTGTGAGGTTTTGGCCGGATAAAAAAGATTGTGTTTTATGAGGTGAGTTTGGAATGACAAAGGTAGCGATTTTAGGCTTTGGCACCGTAGGCTCCGGCGTAGCCGAGGTGCTTAGTAAGAATAGTCAGGGTATTGCCCGGCGCTGCGGCGGCGAAATCCAGGTCAAATACATCCTGGACGTGCGGGATTTTCCCGACAGCCCCTTTAAGGACTGCTTCGTCAAGGACTTCTCCATCATCGAGAACGACCCTGAGGTGGACGTGGTGGTAGAGACCATCGGCGGGGCCAAGGTGGCCCTGGAGTTCACCACCCGGGCCCTGAAGGCGGGTAAGAGTGTGGTCTCCTCCAACAAGGAGCTGGTGGCCACCCACGGCTATGAGCTGCTGCAGCTGGCCAAGGCCAACGGAGCCAACTACCTGTTCGAGGCCAGCGTGGGCGGCGGTATCCCCATCCTGCATCCCCTCACCAACTGCCTGGCTGCCAACGAGGTGGAGCAGATCACCGGCATCCTCAACGGCACCACCAACTATATCCTCACCCGCATGATCAAGGCGGGCCTCACCTTTGACCAGGCCCTGAAGGAGGCCCAGGACAACGGCTATGCCGAGAAGGACCCCACCGCCGACGTGGACGGTCACGATGCCTGCCGCAAGATCTGCATTCTGTCCGCCCTGGCCTACGGCCAGCACGTCTACCCCCAGCAGGTGCCCACTCAGGGCATCCGAGAGGTGACCTTGGCCGACGTGGCCTACGCCGACTCCTGCGGCTATAAGATCAAGCTGCTGGGCCGCTGCCTGCGGGAGCCTGAGGGTAAGGTGTGCGCCTTTGTGGCCCCCCACCTGGTCTCCTGTGAGAACCCCCTGGCCGGCGTGGAGGATGTGTTCAACGCCATCGCCGTCACCGGCAACGCTGTGGGTGATGTGATGTTCTACGGACGGGGCGCCGGCAAGCTGCCCACTGCCTCCGCTGTGGTGGCCGACGTCATCGACATTGCCAAGGATCCCAAGCGGGACCGGGGCAACCAGTGGGGCCCCGGCAGCGAGGACCTGGTGGTCTCCAGCGACGGCCTCACCTCCCGGTGGTATGTGCGGGCCAACACGTCCATGGATCAGGCCCGCCTGGCCTGCGGCGAGATCCTGCCCCTGGCCCGCAGCGGCGCCCCCGCACAGGAGGCCGCCTTCCTCACCCAGCCCATGACCCGTCCCCAGCTGATGGACCGGCTGGAGGGTATGGAGATCTGTTCCGTGTTCCGCGTGCTGTAAGGGTGCGCATAGAATACAGGGCAGTCCTGTGATTTCATCAACCTTGGAGGGATAGTATATATGGCACTGATTGTACAGAAATTTGGCGGCAGCTCCGTCGCCAATGCGGACCGGGTGCGCAATGTCGCCCGGATCATCACCGAAACCTACCGCAAGGGCCACAGCGTGGTGGTGGTGCTCTCTGCTCAGGGTGACACCACGGACGACCTCATTGAGAAGGCCCAGGAGATCAACCGTCACCCGTCCAAGCGGGAGATGGATATGCTCCTGTCCTCCGGCGAGCAGATCTCCATTGCCCTGTGTGCCATGGCCATTGAGGCCATGGGCTACCAGGTGGTCTCTCTCACCGGCTGGCAGGCCGGCGTGAACACCGACTCCGCTTACAGCTGCGCCCGCATTAAGCGCATCCAGACCGAGCGGATCAAGACCGAACTGGACAAGAAGAAGATCGTTCTGGTGGCCGGTTTCCAGGGCATCAACAAGTACGGCGACATCACCACCTTGGGCCGGGGCGGTTCGGACACCTCTGCGGTGGCGCTGGCTGCCGCCCTCCACGCTGATCTGTGTCAGATCTACACTGACGTGGACGGCGTGTACACCGCCGACCCCCGTCTGGTCAAGGGGGCCAAGAAGCTGGACGAGATCACCTTCGATGAGATGCTGGAACTGGCCAGCCTGGGTGCCCAGGTGCTCCACAACCGCTCCGTCGAGATGGCCAAGCGCTATAACGTCAATCTGGAGGTGCTCTCCAGTCTTACGGGGAATCCCGGTACAAAAGTCAAGGAGGTTGTCAAAACCATGGAAAAGACTCACGTCAGCGGCGTTGCGAAGGATAAGAATGTGGCCCGGCTGGCCCTTGTTGGTCTGGCCGACGAGCCCGGCATCGCCTTTAAGATTTTCTCCCTGCTGGCTAAGAAGAACATCAACGTAGACATCATTCTCCAGTCCATCGGCCGGGATGAGAGCAAGGACATCAGCTTCACCGTGGCCCGGGGCGACTCTGAGGAGGCCCAGAAGATCCTGGAGGAGAACAAGGACTACATCGGCTTTAAGTCCATGGAGGTCAACAACCAGGTGGCCAAGGTGTCCATCGTGGGCGCCGGTATGGTGAACAACGCCGGCGTGGCCTGCAAGATGTTTGAGGCCCTCTCCTCCGCCGGTATTAACATCAACATGATCTCCACCAGCGAGATCAAGGTCTCCGTGTTGGTGGATGAGCGGGACGCCGACCGGTCTGTCCAGGCCATCCATGACCGCTTCTTTAATGAGTTCGGGAGTGCGGATTAATTCCAAGACAACGGTATATCGAGACGATTTGGATGGGAAACTGTGGATGTGCATAGTTTCCCATCCTGTTTTCAGAAAAAATGGTGCAGGATTTTAAAAATAGTGGAGTTTTTGGCCTTTCTGTGGAAGAGAAGCGTTTTTTTCCTATTTTTGTGTTGCAAAAGACGCGAACTTCTGGTAAAATAATATCTCGACTGGGTAACCAACGCACGTGAACAGCGGGCGCATTTGTTTCTGTTTGAATTATGAAGGGCGGTTGGCCCCAATAGGCAAGGAGAATCAAAACACATGGATAGAAGTGAAAGAGAGGCTCGACGCCACGAGGAAGATCGCGCGCTGAATCGCGCGCTGATTTGGGTCGGCGTGGCCATCATTCTGGAATTTTTGTTGGTCTTAGTAAACCGTTATTATATCAACTACACCACCTCCACCGAGTCTATTAATCGGGTTCTGGCTATTCAGGCGGCGCTCATTGGCCTGCGGTGGGTCAGTCTGGCGGCCCTTGTTGTATGTGTGGTTTGGATGCTGCTGCGGCTTTCCAAAAACGCGAACGCTGCCTTGCCGGCAGTTCTTTGTATTGCTGCCGGGATGTTGCTGCTGTGCAGCCACGTGATCCTGAATTTCCGGGACACCGGACTGCGGATGCTGTTCTGGCTGGTACCTGCCTGGGCGGCTCTTGCTCTGGTGTATTATCTGTATCAGAAGGAGTTCTTCTTCTCCGCTCTGTTCAGCGGCCTGGGCGTGCTGGGTCTGTGGTTTGTGCGCCACGCCGGTGCCGCCAGCTGGTATACCATCCTGATCGTGGTGGTGATCGTGCTTCTGGCTGGGGGCGTATTTCTGCTGAAGAAAAAGAACGGTGTGCTGGCCCTGGGAAAGGGAAAAGCCCATCTGTTGCCGGAGGAGGCCAGCTATTCCCTGGTATTCCTCAGTGCTTTGGTTAGCTTAGTGGTCGTGGCCCTGGCCACCTTTGTAGGCGGCTCTCTGGCCTACTATCTGTTGTATGCTATGGTGGCTTGGCTGTTTGCCCTGCTGGTATACTACACTGTGAAGATGATCTAAAAAATAGAAAGAGCTGTCCCACCAGGGACAGCTCTTTTTTTATTAATTCAGAGCGCGGATCCGGGGGACGACGGTCCACCGGTAGAGAGGAATCGCGACCGCCGCAGTAAGCAGCTCAGCAAGCAGGAAACATAGCCACACCAGCTCCGGACGTATCTGTACCAGCATCAGAGCCAGGGGCAGCAGAAAGATAATCTGCCGCAGCAGGGAGACCAGCAGAGAACAGCTGCTGCGGTCCAGGGACTGGAAGGCGGAGGAGAGGACGATGCTCACCGATGCGATGGCAAAGGCCAAGGCGGTCATGCGCAGGGCGGGAACCCCCATCTGGATGGCCTCGTCTGAGGCCTGGAAGCAGTACCGCAGCAGGGGAGAGGCGGCCAGAGAGAGAATTGCCGTGCCGGCTAGGCCGGTGCAGACGCTCAGCTGGAGGCCGAAGCGGATGGACTGGGAGATGCGGGGGGCATCTTTGGAGCCATAGTTGTAGCTGATAATGGGGATCAGTCCATTGTTGACTCCAAAGATAGGCATAAATACAAAGGATTGGATCTTAAAATAGACGCCCAGGACAAAGACCGCCGTCTCGGAAATCAGGTTCAAGATCTGGTTGAGGCCCAGGGTCATAAAGCTGGACAGGGACTGCATCACAATGGCCGGAGCGGCGATGCGAAGGATCTCTCCGGTAAGAGCGGGCGAGAAGCAGAAACGGCGGGGAGAAAGTGGGAAGCTATGGCGGATGCGCCATACCAGGAAGAAGCCGATGCAGGCTCCTGTGATCTGCCCGATCACCGTGGCCACCGCGGCGCCCGCCACCCCCATGTCAAAGACAAAGATGAAAATGGGATCCAGCACAATGTTCAGCAGGGCCCCCGAGCCCTGTACGATCATAAATCCGGCAGGATGGCCGGTGGACTGGAGGATGCGCTCACAAAGAAACTGCATACACAGACCGATGGACAGACCGGAGCAGATGGTGAGGTAGCGGACCCCCGCCTGAGCCACCACCGGGTTGTCGGTGCATACTTGGAAAAAGGGGACGCATCCGAAGACTGCGAACATCAAAGCTAACAGCCAGATGATAGCGTAGAGGAGAAATCCGTGGCAGGCCACATTGACTGCGTCGTCCCGGCGGCCCTGTCCCAGCCGCTTGGCTAAAATGGCATTAAAGCCAACCCCCAGGCCAGCACAGAAGGCCACAATCAGGAGCTGGACCGGATAGGCGTAGGACAAGGCCAGAAAGTCCAGGTCGCTGACCTGAGCCACATAAATACTGTCCACCAGGTTGTAGATAGCGCTCATCAGCATAGAGAGCATGATAGGCGAGGACATGGTGAGCACCAGCTTGCGCACCGGCATGGTGCCCAGAATATTGTTTTGTGGTTCCATGAGATCTCGTTCCTTTCTTCTGAATAAAAAAACACGAGCTCCCCCTGGGAGCCCGTGTTACCAACTGAATATCCATCCGTGGGGATCGACGGGCCCGTGGGCACGGATGGCGCTGTCTTGTGCCTCAGTATATCAGAATACCCCCGGACCGTCAAGGGCGTGAGAGGGCCTCTCAGGGCCGGAGAGAGGCAAAAAAACGGCAGACCGAATACGGTCTGCCGTTTTACTGTGTAGGAACCAATCAGGCGTGGGCGCCGGCGTGGGTAAGGGTGCGGCTGCCCTCCTGGGCCGCGGCACGAGGCGCGGCGCTCTCCTGGTGGGAGAGGCCCTTGGCGTTGGCCAGCATGAGCTTGATGCGGTTCTCCTGGTTGATCTTGGTGGCGCCGGGATCGTAGTCGATGGCCACAATGTTGCTGGTGGGGTAGTCATCCTTCAGCTTGCGGATCATACCCTTGCCCACAATGTGGTTGGGCAGGCAGCCGAAGGGCTGGGTGCAGACGATGTTGTTGGTGCCGGAGTGGATGAGTTCCAGCATCTCGGCGGTGAGCAGCCAGCCCTCGCCCATCTTGTTGCCGTCGCCCAGGTAGCCGTGGACCAGCTTGTGCAGATCCTGGAAGGTGCCGGGGGCACGGAAGCGGTGGGAGTTCTCCAGAGCCTGGATCATATCCTTCTGGCAGCCCTCAATGTAGGACATGAAGGCCTTGCAGGCCGCCTTCTTGATCCACTTGCCGCCGTACAGATCCACGTCGGAAACACGGTTGAAGATTTTGAAGATGATGAAGTCGGTGAGACCGGGCACCACCGGCTCTACGCCCTCGCTGAGCAGGAACTTCTCCAGGTTGTTGTTGCCCAGAGGGGCAAACTTCACGTAGATCTCGCCTACGATGCCTACCCGGATCTTGGGGTCGCCCTGGACGGGGATGGAGGCAAAGTCGTCACAGATTTCGGCAAAATTCTTGCGCATCTGGCTGCGGCTCATGCCCTTGCCCTGCTCAAAGCCCTCCACCAGCTTGTGGGACCAGGCGTCAATCATGGCGTCGGTCTCGCCCTCATTGACCTCGTAGGGGCGGACCTGGTTGGCCACGTTCACAATGATGTCGCCGTACATCATGGCGTACACTGCCTTGCGGATAAAGGGCAGGGTCAGCTTGAAGCCGGGATTCTTCTCCAGACCGGAGAGGTTTACGGAAACCACGGGGATGTAGGCCATGTCCGCCTTCTCCAGGGCTTTCCGGAGCAGGTGGATGTAGTTGCTGGCCCGGCAGCCGCCGCCGGTCTGGGTGATGAGCAGGCCCACCTTGTGGGGGTCATAGCCGCCGTGCTTCACCGCGTCAATGAGCTGGCCGATGACCAGCAGAGCGGGGTAGCAGGTGTCATTGTGGACGTACTTGAGGCCCTCGTCCACGATTCCCCGGTGGTTGGTGGTGAGCATATCCACCTTGTAGCCCTGGTTCTGCAGGAGCTTCTGCATCATGCCAAAGTGGACGGGGAGCATCTGGGGCATCAGAAGGGTGTACTCCTCCTTCATCTCCTTCGTAAAGAGCAGACGGCCGGTTTCATCATACACAAGCTTAGCCATAGAGATGTTTCCTTTCTAAATTAAACGTAGTCACGTAGGGGAAGTAGATTTACTGGGCCTTGCGGGCGTCAATGGCGGCCATCAGGGACCGGATACGGATACGCACCGCGCCCAGGTTGCTGATGTCGTCAATCTTCAGCTGGGTATAGAGCTTGCCGCCTTGCTCCAGGATGGAGCGCATCTCGTCGCCGGTGATGGCGTCGATGCCGCAGCCGAAGGAGACCAGCTGAATGAGCTCCATGTCCTCCTGGGTGCACACGTACCGGGCCGCATTGTACATACGGGCGTGGTAGGTCCACTGGTTGAGCACATGGCGGGGGGCCTTATCCTCCAGGTAGGCTACCGCGTCCTCGGTGACCAGGATGAAGCCGAAGGAGGTAATCAGGTCGTTGATGCCGTGGTTGATCTCCGGATCCATGTGGTAAGGCCGTCCGGCCACCACCAGAATGGGCCGGTCCTCGGCACGGGCCTGCTCAATGTAGGCGCGGCCGGTGGAGCGCAGGTCCTCCTTGTAGGCGTCGTAAGCGGCATAGGCGGCCTTGGCAGCGGCCACAGTCTCTCGCTTGGGCACCTGGAACTCGTTGAAGAACCACTCGCTGGCCTTGCGCTCAAAGTCCTTGGGACGGTGCAGGCCAAAGTAGGGATTTAAGTAGCGGACCTTTTTCAGGTTGGGGACGTTGGCGGCCAGCAGCTCGGGGTAGTAGGCCACCACGGGACAGTTATAGTTGTTGTCGCTGACGCCCTCGTTGAAGTTGTAGGGCATGCAGGGATAGAAGATGGCGTCCACCCCTGCCTCCACCAGGGCCTCCACATGGCCGTGGAGCAGCTTGGCGGGATAACACACCGTGTCCGAGGGGATGGTGCGCTGACCCTTTAAATAGAGCTTGCGGGAGGACTCGGGGGAGAGGACCACCTCAAAGTTCAGGCGGGTGAACAGCTCAAACCAGAAGGGTAGGTTCTCGTACATGTTGAGCCCGAAGGGAATGCCGATCTTGCCCCGGGAGCCGTCTCCCTGCCCCTTGCCGTGAAGGGCGCGGAGTTTTCCGTACTTATAGCGCATCAGGTCAGGCAGGTGGCTGGGCTCCTCGCCCAGGGGGCGGGAACAGCGGTTGCCGGAGACGAAGCGCCGTCCGCCGTCGAAGGTGTTGATGGTGAGAGAGCAGTGGTTGGTGCACAGGCCGCAGGTGGCGGGCTTTGCCACGTGGGTGAATTTCTCCAGCGCCTTGGCGTTGAGGATGCCGCTGTGCTCCAGGTGGAGATCCCGGGCAGCCAGGGCCGCGCCGAAGGCGCCCATGATGCCGGCGATGGTGGGGCGGGTAACATCCCGGCCCAGCTCTAGCTCAAAGGCCCGGAGCACCGCGTCGTTGTGGAAGGTGCCGCCCTGGACCACAATGTGCTTGCCCAGATCGTCGGCACTGGCGGCCCGGATGACCTTGTAGATGGCGTTCTTCACGATGGAGATGGACAGACCTGCGGAGATGTCCTCCACACTGGCGCCGTCCTTCTGAGCCTGCTTCACGCTGGAGTTCATAAACACGGTGCAGCGGCTGCCCAGGTTTACCGGGTGCTTGGCAAACAGGCCCATCTTGGCAAAGTCGGCGATGGAGTAGCCCAGGGCCTTGGCAAAGGTCTCAATGAAGGAGCCGCAGCCGGAGGAACAGGCCTCGTTGAGCATAATGGAGTCCACCGCGCCGTTGCGGATTTTAAAGCACTTCATGTCCTGACCGCCGATGTCGATGATAAAGTCCACGTCGGGGTTGAAGTGGGCGGCGGCCTTGTAGTGGGCTACCGTCTCCACCAGACCCAGGTCACAGGAGAACGCGTTTTTAATCAGATCCTCGCCGTAGCCGGTGACCGCCGCGCCCTTGATCTCAATGCGGTCGCCGCACATCTGGTAGATCTGCTTGAGTTGGGGCAGGACGACCGAGACGGGGTTACCCTGGTTGGACTGGTAGTAGGTGTACAGCAGGCCGCCGTCCTCGGTGATGAGGGCCAGCTTGGTGGTGGTGGAACCTGCGTCGATGCCCAGCCAGGCGGGGCCTTCATACTTGGAGATATCCACCTCGGGGGGGCGCTTGGCATTGTGCCGGGCGCAGAACGCGCCGTACTCGGTCACGTCCTGGAACAGGGGGGGCATGGTGTCCACCAGGGTGGTGGTGTCCACGCTCTCCTCCAGCTTTTTCAGGGCATCCTCAAAGAGGATGGGCTCATAGTCGGTGGCGCACAGGGCCGCACCCATGGCGGCAAAGCAGTCGCCGTCCTCGGGGAAGATGGCGTGGGCCTCGTCCAGCTTCAGGGTCTCCACAAAGCGCTGCCGCAGGCCCATAAGGAAGTGGAGGGGGCCGCCCAGAAAGACGATCTTGCCCTTCAGCTCCCGGCCCTGGGTCAGGCCGGCCACGGTCTGGTCCACCACCGCCTGGAAGATGGAGGCGGCCACGTCCTCTTTCCGGCCGCCCTGGTTCAGGATGGGCTGGATGTCGCTCTTGGCAAACACGCCGCAGCGGGAGGCGATGGGGTAGATCTTCTCGTGCTTTAAAGACAGCTCATCCAGCTCGTTGACGGTGACGTTCATCAGAGTGGCCATCTGGTCGATGAAGGCACCGGTGCCGCCGGCGCAGGAGCCGTTCATCCGCTCCTCCAGGGCGCCGCCGAAGAAGATGATCTTGGCGTCCTCACCGCCCAGCTCGATGACGGCGTCGGTGTCGGGAATATATGTATTGACGGCGGCGGCGGTGGCGTAAACCTCCTGGACAAAGTCAATGCCAGAGGCATTGGCCACGCCCAGACCTGCCGAGCCGGTGATAACCATTTTCACCTGCTTGCCCTGGAGCATCTCCTGGATGGAGTGCAGGGTCTCACAGGCCCGCTCCCGGGTCTTGGAGTAGTGCCGCTCGTAGGAGCGGAACAGCAGTTTATTTTGTTCATCCAGCACCACCACTTTCACGGTGGTGGAACCAATGTCAATTCCAATGCGAAGACTCATATGAAGAAAGCTCCTGACGTGCATTCTAAAATTCTAAATTGAACCGATTCCGATCGTTAATAATGATACTTCCCGGGTGGGGAAAAAACAACGATTTTAACACTTTCTTAACGCGTGGAAAGGGAGGAAATACGCCTTTTTAACGGTCGAAAATTGTGCATTTCTGCCCTGCAGGAACCATTTTTAATGAAATAAAGCAAAAAAGTGAATTGGCGTATTGCACAAAAAACCCCGGCGGCTTTATGCCGCCGGGGGTCCTTGCAGGCCGTTAGCCTTTCAATCCCAGCTGGAGGGCTGCGTATTCCCCCAGGGAGAGCTGGGAATCGGTGTGGGATGCATAGCTCTCCGGGTCCAGGGGGAAGTCGTTGGTCACCGTGACATACTGGGCTACTTTCCCGTTTTGCTCGACGGTGATGAGGTGGTGGTAGGCGTTGTCCGGGTGGTAGAGCATCTGCCCATCTACCCAGGCGTCGCCTATCCAGGAAATGTTGGATAGATCATCCATCACAAAGCCGGAATCATAGCCGTAGATGTTTACGGTGCTCCCATCGGCCTGATTGTCAAAGGAGGCGAGGCGATGGAGGGAGATGAGCTGGGCGGACCGATAGGCGTCGGGAAATTCCGAGGATTCCTGAGCAGCCTCCTTCTCCTCCGCCAGCACCTGCTCCATGGTCTGGAGGACAGCGGGAGTGGTGACCGTGATGGCGTTGTCCGGTGGCGTCCACCACTGGCGGATCAGCTCATAGAGTTTGGGGGCGTGGAAATAAATCGTATCCTGATCGATGCGCACTGCCACAATGGAAGATACGGTTCCGGCGCTGAGTTCCCAAAAATCCTCCTCGTCAATCTGGAGATAGACCTCCCAGAGGGAGTAGAGATCATATAGCTGAGGCTCTGGAGTGGGAATCAGATTTTTTGCCTCCTCTTTGAGGGTCGTTAAGATGGAATTAGCCAGGTCAGAGTCCTTTTGGTAGGGACCGCCGTAGACCGACTGGATTTGGTCCGGCTCCAGGTTCTGAAGGCGCTGTGCCTGGTCCACCATATGCGCGGTGACAGGGGTGGAGGTGGAGGCGTCCTCCGAGGAGACCGCAGCGTTGCGCTCGCTCTGCTGCTGGGCCAGAGTGGCCAGAGCGGACTCTACTACGCCAGCGTCCTGGGGGAACACGGCCACCGGGGTATATTCCTCTGCATTCAGCTGGGCAGGGGTGACCAGGTAGTCGTGTCCGTCCAAGGTGCACAGGTAATAACGGGACATGCTGTTATCCGGGTTCACCAGAGAAATGGTAGAGGCAGAAAAAAGCGGCTCTGTCCAGTCGGCATCCAGCGTGGAAGAATCAGGGGCTTTGGCCTGATTCAACAGTCCTTTTGCTTCCTCCAAAAGGTCTGCATCGGCAATCGCATCCGGGAAGGCTGCGCTGGAGTAAAGGGGTGGAGAATACTGGATGGACTGGGCGTTTTGGACCTGCTCCCAATAGGAGGGATCATCGTCTTGGATGCTTTCCTCCGGCTGGTTTTGACCGCTTCCAAAGGTGAAGACCACCGCCAAAGCGGCCAGCGCCACCACGGCGAACAGGGCGGTCTTTTTGGTCTCCGGGCGCTTGACCAGCTGAGCAATGCGGTTCTGAATGCTCCCCTTTCCCTCTGCCATGGAGGTGGAGCAGGACAGCAGGTCGCCGGCGCACCGGCTCCGCCGGGCCACCAGAGATACCAGCGTGCGGCCATAGGGGATGCGCTCATCCTCACCCAGGGATTTCACCGCTCCCGCGTCGCAGGAGAGCTCCCCGTCCCGCTTGGACAGGAACACCGCCAGCCACACCAGGGGATTATACCAGTGCAGCGCCAGAGCCACACACCGTAAAGCGGACCAGAGGTGGTCCTTTTGGCGGTAGTGGGTCAGCTCGTGGGCCAGAACGTGGGCCCGGGAAGGGCTGTCGGCGGCCAGGTCTGGCGTAAGGTAGATGCAGGGACAGAACAGGCCAAACAGGCAGGGGGAGGACAGTCCCTCCACGGCGTACACCGGCCGGGGACAGCCGGTAATCTCCAGGGGCAGCCGCTTGTCCTGCAGTTTGTGGGAAAAGCGCAGATTGGAGCGCAGCAGCACCAGTCCCAGCACCAATCCTCCTGCTCCCCACAGCAGCAGGAGCAACTCATCCAGAGGCATCATGAAATAGTAGTGGGTGGCGCTCTCCTGGTCAATGACCACTCCGCCGGAGTAGTAGGTGGGGCCGCCCGCCCAGCTGTGTTCCGTGCGGTCGATGATGGGCGCCTCCCCAGGCTCCAACGTGCCGGGGGAGGTGGGGTAGATCTGGGTGGGAATGGCGTAGACCATCTGGCTGTCCATTCGCTGATCCAGGTTTTGTTCCACCGGTTCCAGGGCGGCGGTGAGACTGAATACGCTGGGAAACGGAGAGACAGGCACCAGCAGCCGCACCAGCACCACCGCCCACAGGGCGTACTTCACCCGGGGGGAGATGCGCCCGCCCAGCAGGCGGCGCAGAATCAGCACCGCCAAAATGAGCACCGACGAGGTGACAAACCATTGCAGCAGGATATTCATTGCTTCTCCGCCTCCTTCAAAATGGCGTACAGGGTATCAATCTCTTCCTTGCTCAGAGCTTTTTCGCTGGCCATGGCGGACACCATCAGCCCCACACTGCCCTGATACACCCGGTCCAGGAAGGAGCGGGTCTCCCGGCGCACGGCCTGCTCCCGCTCCAGGGCGGGGGTGTAATACTTGGTGCGGCCCCGCACCTCCACCGCCACCAGACCTTTGTCCTCCATGCGCCGCAGGGTGGTAATGGTGGTGCTCTTGGCCCAGCCTACCTTCTCGTGAAGGGCGGATACCAGCTCCATGACGGTGCTTGGGCTGTGCTGCCACAGGCAGTCCATCACATACCACTCGCTGTGGGTGAGGGTCTGTTCCATTCTGCTGCCTCCTCTCATGGTTTACTTTGTAGACCTATTATACCGTGGAGTGGTCTACATTGTCAACCAAAAGAGTAAAGAAACCGGCGCAGGTTTTCCTGCGCCGGAAAAAGGGGGAAGGCTCATCCCCGGAAGATCATCTCGCTGGAAATTTCACTCAGATTATGTACCCCGCACATGGCCATGGTGTCCTGGAGCTCGCCTTTCAGCTTGTCGGTGAGCACCTTCACGCCTTCGGCCTGGCCGCCGTAGACGGCGGTGACATAGGGGCGGGCCAGGATGCAGGCGTCGGCCCCCAGGGCCAGAGCCTTGCACACGTCCACGCCGGTGCGGATGCCGCCGTCCACCAGCACCACCATCTGACCCTTCACGGCCTGGGCGATGGCGGGCAGCACGCTGGCGGTGGCGGGAACGCCGTCCTGGACCCGGCCGCCGTGGTTGGACACCACAATGCCAGCGGCGCCAGCCTCCAGGGCCTTCTGGGCGCCCTTGACGGTCATGATACCCTTGATGATAAAAGGTACCTTTACGTACTCAATGATTTCCCGCAGCTCAGCCACCGTCTTGGACCCGGCGGGGGGATTGAGGCCCTTCAGGAAGGGCAGGCCAGCCGCGTCGATGTCCATGGCGAACACCTTGGCGCCGGAGGCCTTGGCAGCGTCCAGCTTGGCGTACAGGGTGTCCCGGTCCCAGGGCTTCACGGTGGGGATGCCCTTGCCGCCGGCCGCGCCGATGGCGGCAGCAGCGGCGGTAAAGACCTCAGGGTTGGTGCCGTCGCCGGTGAAGGCGGCGATACCCGCCTGGGCGCAGGCGGGGACCAGGATGTTGTTGTACTCCAGGTCGTTATACTTGTCTCCGTAGTGGAGATTTACCGCGCCCACCGGGCCGGCAAAGACGGGCAGATCATACTCCTGACCGAAAAAGTTGAATTTGGTGTCCACCGGGCCATTTTCACAGATGGTGTCCATGTTGAGGCAGATCTCCTGCCAGGCCTGGTAGTTGCGCACTGCCACGGCGCCGGTGCCCTTGGAGCCAGGGCCAGGCATGGTGCTGCCGCAGGCCTTGCCGTTGCACACCGGGCAGGCTTTGCAATAGGGGCCGCTGCAGGTGCGGGCGGCGGCCAGAACTTCCTGATAGGTCACGAAAACCCCTCCTTTGTTTCTTCCCTAAGATTGTAAACCGGAGGGCGGGCCCCGTCAAGGCGTTTTGCGGTGGGCCTCCAGCCAGGCGAGCAGATCGTCCAATACCTCCTGGGCGTTGCGCTCGTGGAACATCTCGTGGCGTCCGCCAGGGTAGAGGCGGACGGTGACATCTTGGCACCCGGCACGGCGGAACATCTGGGCCACCTTTTTTACCCCCTTTCCCATACTCCCCACCGGGTCCTGATCCCCGGAGAAGAAGTAGACTGGGGTGGCGGTGTCCATGCGGGACAGATTTTCCTTCTTGGCAATGTACTGAAGCCCCCCCATCATAGCGTGGAACATGGATACGGTGGACTGGTACTGACAGTATGGGTCAGCCAGATAGGCGTCCACCTGGGCCTCATCCCGGGAGATCCAGTCCGCCCCGGTACGGTTGGGGGCAAATTTCCGGTTATAGGCCCCCAAAGACAGCTTGTCCACCAGAGGGCTGAGACCCCGGGGTCCCAGGCGGCGGCACTCCAGCCCAGCCAGAAGCTTGCCCAGGGCAATAAGAGGGGCGCTCTCCTGCCCGGTACCGGAGAGAATGGCCCCGGTAAGGGTGCTGGGGTAGTTGATAAGGTAGGTGCGGGTGAGAAAGGAGCCCATGGAGTGGCCCAGGAGGAAGTAGGGGAGGTTAGGGTACTTCTCCCCCTGAAGCTTACGCAGGCGGGCGATATCCTGGGTGACCAGGGTCCAGCCGTCTTTTTCTCCGAAAAAGCCTTCGTCCCCCCGCTGGGCGGTTTTGCCGTGGCCCAGGTGGTCCTCCCCGCACACCAGATAGCCGTGCTGGGCCAGAAAGGCGGCGGCCTGCTCATAGCGGCCCATATGCTCGGCCACCCCGTGGACGATCTGCACCACGCCCCGGAGCGGGACCTGGGGAACCCACTCCTGGGCGTGGATGGTGTGGACGCCGTCGCTGGACGGATAGGTAAACTCCCGCAGCTGTGCCATCTTGCTACCCTCTTTCCGGCCCAAGGGCCTGTTTTCCTTAGTTTACCCCAGAGAAAGAAGGATAGTCAAGGTGGCTCATATCTGCTCCAGCAGGGCGCGGATGCGCCCGGCCCGCAGCCGGGCGGCGTGCTCCAGCTCCCGGAACAATTCCCGCAGGCAGGGATCGTCCGAGGTGCCATCGGCGTAGTCGGACAGCTTGGCGGCCCGCTGCTGCTCCAGCAGAAAGAGGCTGCGCAGCTGCCAGGGGGCGGCCCCGGACAGGGAGACGGGGTTTCCTTTTGGGGTGTACCGGGAGCCGGTGATGAGAAAGTAGGCCGCGCACAGCCGCCGGGCATCCTGCCCCAGGCTGGGCAGCAGGCTGCTGAGCAGCCGGGCGGTGCGGCCGCCGCAGCGGCGGGCGGCGTTCTGATAGGCGCAGGAGAGCCCCTTGGTGTCCTCCATCAGCTCCTCCAGACAGGGGGCGTAGCTCTCCGAGTCGGGGCACAGACAGGCTGGAGGGGAGGTCTGTGGGGGACATGGAGAGACGGGGGGAGAAGGCTTGTTAGGGGTATCCGGTGATAGGGCAGGGACAGCGGGGAGAACGGGACTTAGGTCCTGGTCCGGCATGACCCTGCGCCACACCCGCTGGAAGATCTCCGGGTCAAAGGGCTCCAGGGAGAGCCCGGGTGTTTTCTGTTCCATGGTTCTGCCTCCAAACATGTAGGATTTCTCCCTATCCTATGCCGGCCGTAGGAAAAGGGGAACGGCGCTTGCTTGGAAGACGGGTTTGTGCTAGTATGGTTGTCAGTTTAAGCAGAATTTTAGGAGGAACCCCCATGGAAACCTTGGAAACTCTTTGCCCCATCGCCAGCGCCGCCAACCAGCCCCATCAGTTCTCCTATGAGAACGGTATCTACGTCACCAAGGTGGAGCCCGGGCGGGCAGAAGGTGTGCTGGAGGTGGGGCCTAACAGCATCAACCCCCACGGCATGGTCCACGGCGGAGCCCTGGCCACCCTGGGAGATACCGTGGGAGGCAGCTGTGCCTGTGCCGACGGCCGCCGCTGCGTCACCGCCGGAAGCACCATGGAGTTTCTTCGCCCCGCCTATGGAAAGCGCATCACCTGCATCGCCACCCCTAAAAAGGAGGGACGCACCCTCTCGGTGATCCAGGTGGAGATGTACAACGATGAGGGAAAACTGGTGGTCACCGGCACATTCACTTTCTTTATGATGGAGAAAGTGCCCAAATAAACGGGAATTATGGGGGAAAAATGGGAATTTGCCTTGACATTCCCCCGGGAGCATGGTAGGATACACCCAAATCAAATAAAAGGATAGAGGCGCGGTTCTCATGCGTACTCCGGAACAAGGCCAGGCAGCCGTTGCGGAGGAGAGGGGGAATCGCCGAAGGAACCCTTGCCTGCCTGGGCGGGGAACCTGGGCCGTAGGAGAATATCCTGCGGACTGTCACTTTTGTGGAGCGCTATCCAGAGGTCCTCTTGCTGCGGAGTTTGTCCGGGGCAAGAGGATGTCCGGTTTTGCCATGGGCGCGCTTCGCGTTCATGGTTTTTTGTTGCGCGTGCGCACCGGGAGAGAGGTCGTGTGTGTTGATCCTCCCGGTGAAACAAATTTTTGGAGGGAAATGAGAACAATGAGAATCAACCGACATTGGTTGGGCCGGATCGTGCTGGCACTGGTCCTGGTCCTGACCCTGATGAGTGTGGCCTTTGCCGCCGGAGAGAGCGGCGGAAACCGCCCCATGGTAGGGTGCTCTTCCTGTGAAGGCTATGGCATCTGTATGGAGTGCTACGGTACGGATCCCGCCTGCTCCGCCTGTGAAGGCACCAACGTGTGCGCCACCTGCGGCGGCACGGGAGAGGTACCGGCGGCCAGTAACTTCTACGCCACTGCCTTTGCCCTGCTGCCCCCTGTCATCGCCATTGCCCTGGCCCTGATCACCAAGGAGGTCTATTCCTCCTTGTTCATCGGCATTTTGGTAGGCGGTCTGCTCTACTCCAACTTCTCCTTTGAGGGCACCGTTCTCCACGTCTTTGAGGACGGTATCGCTTCGGTGCTGTCCGACAGCTACAACGTGGGCATTTTGATCTTCCTGGTTATCCTGGGATCCATGGTGTGCCTGATGAACAAGGCGGGCGGTTCTGCCGCCTTTGGCCGCTGGGCCTCGGAGAATATCAAGAGCCGCGTAGGCGCGCAGCTGGCCGCTATCCTGCTGGGTGTGCTCATCTTCATTGACGACTACTTCAACTGTCTTACCGTGGGCTCTGTCATGCGGCCCATTACCGACAAGCACAACGTCTCCCGGGTGAAGCTGGCCTACCTCATTGACGCCACCGCCGCCCCCGTGTGTATCATCGCCCCCATCAGTTCCTGGGCTGCCGCTGTCTCCGGCTTCGTGGAGGACGGCCAGGGCCTGGCTCTGTTCATCAAGGCCATCCCCTATAACTTCTACGCTCTGCTGACCATTGTGATGATGATCTCCATGGTGGTTATGAAGGTGGAGTTTGGTCCCATGCTCAAGTATGAGCGCAACGCCATCAAGACCGGCGACCTGTTCTCCGGCTCCAACCCCTATGCCGGCCTCATCGAGGAGGACGCCGACGACAGTAAGGGCAAGGTCATTGACCTGGTGCTGCCCATCATTGTGCTGGTGGTCTGCTGCGTGATCGGTATGATCTACTCCGGCGGCTTCTTCTCCGGCACTAACTTTGTGGACGCTTTCTCCAACTCCGATGCCTCGGTTGGCCTGATGCTGGGCTCCGCCTTCGGCCTCATTTTCACCCTGATTTTCTACTCCATCCGCCGCTCTATGTCCTTCCGTGACATGATGGGCTGCATCCCCGAGGGCTTCAAGGCCATGGTGCCCGCCATCATGATCCTGACCTTTGCCTGGTCTCTGAAGGCCATGACCGACTCCCTGGGCGCCACCGCCTTCGTGGAGTATGTGGTCAATGAGTATGCCAAGGGCTTTGCTCTGTTCCTGCCCGCCATCGTGTTCGTCATCGGCTGCCTGCTGGCCTTTGCCACCGGCACCAGCTGGGGCACCTTCGGCATCCTGATCCCCATCACCCTGGCGATCTTCCCCCTGGACGACCCCATGGGCGTGGTGTGTGTGTCTGCCTGCATGGCCGGCGCTGTGTGCGGCGACCACTGCTCTCCTATCTCCGATACCACCATTATGGCCTCTGCCGGCGCCCAGTGTGACCACGTCAACCACGTGTCCACCCAGCTGCCCTACGCCACTGCCTGTGCCTTTATCTCCTGCATCAGCTACATTTTGGCCGGCCTGCTGATCCACTTCGGTGCCCCCGGCATCCTGGCTTTGCCCATCGGCATCGTGCTGGTGCTGGGCTTCCTGTTCTTCATGCGGACCCACGGGGACGGCGTGGAGGATTGATTCATTCCCAGAACATAAAAAAGGACCCATCCGCGAGGATGGGTCCTTTTTGTGTCAGTCGGGAATTTGTTCCGGAACAGGGCCGCTGGGCTGGTGCTTTTGTGCCTCCTCCAGCTTCTTCTCCCGCTCGGCCAGGCCCTGAAGCACCTGGATGGCGTAGTCGATAGCGGGGATGGCGCTGGCAGTGCAGTACTGCCGGACTTGCTTGAGTTCCTTGATGGCCTGATGAGCGGTCATAGAACACACTTCCTCTCCCAAATATCTCTAACCATATTGTAGCACGAAGGGGGAGAAAGGTGCAAGGGGCTTAAAACTCCTTTCCCTCCAGAATGCGGCAGGAGATGAGGTAGGACACCCCCATCCCCACCAGAGGTAGGAGAGGGAGCAGAAAGAGAAAGGTAATAACGGTGGCGTCGGGGAGCTTCAACAGGAAGGAGAGACCGTCCAGCAGCCCCAGCTTGTAGGAGCCGAACAGAAGAATGATGGGCAGGAAGATGACCAGATAGAAGTAGGGACGGGCCCGCTCCGGCCCCAGCTTGTAGGTCAGGGGCAGCAGAATGTCGCAGTAGAGAAGGCCCAGGGCCAGGGAGACCATGACGGTCAGGCAGTTTTCCATCAGATCGGGGGCATGGAAGAAAAGGGAGAGGACCAGGCAGACCAGAAGGCCGAACAGGGCGGAAAAGAGGGAGAGCAGCAGGGCAAAGAGGTAGCGGGCCCCCGCTACCGCCCGGCGGCCCAGAGGCAGGGAGAAGGCGTATCGGTCCCACTTGGCCAGCTCGTCATAGGAGAAGGTGCTCAGGGGCAGCATCATGATGATAAGCTGTACCAGAGTGGTAACAATGGAGACCGGGAAGATCCCCAGGGCAGCCATGATAAAATAAAAAATGAGAAACAGAATATAAGTCCGGATGGACTTACGCATTACCAGAAAATCTTTTGCGATCAGGCCGGTCATATCGGCTCCCCCTTTCCAATCAAGAGCATGATGTCCTCCAGGGAGATGGGCTCCACCATCATCTGGGGGTATTTTTTATGGAATGCAGCCCGGTCACGCACCAGGGCCTCGCAGCCATAGGAGCCCTTCCGCACCTGTACTACATCCCCGGGATCCATGGCCAGCAGATCGGAGGCAGTGCAGCCCACCCGGCCGTAGTTGTCCTGGAGCACGTCCTTGGCCTCGGAGAGTACCACCCGGCCCTGGTGGAGGTAGGTAATGTAGTCGGCTACCTTTTCCAGGTCGCTGGTAATGTGGCTGGAGATGAGGATGGAGTGTTCCTCATCCTGGATAAAGCCCAGAAATTCGTCCAGGATCTCATCCCGCACCACCGGGTCCAGCCCGGCGGTGGCCTCATCCAAAATGAGCAGCTTGGGGTGGTGGGACAGAGCGGCGGCCAGAGACAGCTTCATCTTCATGCCCCGGGAGAACTCCTTGATAAACTTTCCCTCGGGCAGCTGGAATTTCTTCAGATAGCTTTCAAAAAGCTCCCGGTCCCAATCCTGATAGACCCGGGAGAGAATGGTGTGGATGTCCCGGGGGCGCAGGGTATCGTGGAAGAAGCACTCGTCCAGCACCACCCCAACCTCGGCCTTGGCCTGCCGCTCCTGGGTGAGGTTGTCATAGCCCATGAGGGTGATGCTGCCCGCGTCCCGGCGCACCAGGTTCAGGATACACTTGATGGTGGTGGTCTTGCCAGCGCCGTTCTCGCCGATCAGACCCATGATGGAGCCGCCGGGGAGGGTTAGGCTCACATCCTCCAGGGCAAAGTCCCCGTAAGACTTACAGAGACCGGATATTTCAATACAATTTGTCATAATCAGTCACCTTGATACAGTATGTTGAGCATTTCTGTGAGCTCTTCCAGGGTGAAGCCCCCTTTTCGGGCTTCGTCCACCGCTTGGGAGAGGGATTCCTCCACCCGGCGCAGCTGGGCTTCCCGCAGTAGTTCCCGGTTTTGGGGGGCCACAAAGCAGCCTTTGCCGGGAATGTTCTCTAAAAACCCCTCCCGCTCCAGCTCCTCGTAGGCCCGCTTGGTGGTGATGACCGAGATGTGCAGGTCCTTGGCCAGCAGGCGCATGGAGGGCAGGGCGTCCCCCGCCGCCAGGGTGCCGGACAGGATCTGGGTTTTCACCTGGTCCGCAATTTGTTCGTAGATGGGTTTTCCGCTGGAGTTGCTGAGAATGATATCCATTTGGCGCACCATATAAACCCTCCGCCCCTGTCCGCCCTGCGCACGGGTCGGATGGAGAGATGGGTTTCCTTCCGTTATAGTGTATATATACTATATGCACAGTATATATGCTATATACACAGCTGTCAAGGGGAAAGGATAAAAAAATTCCGCCCGCTCCGGAAAACCGGATGGGCGGCTTTACAGCCTATGGGCGGCGTGCTATAATAGCCGCTGCTTAGCCGGAAAACCGGCCGATTGTGTGAGAAATGGGAGAGAATAATATGAAAGTGGAGAATGATCTGCGCAATGATCCGATCCGAGCGCTGGTGCTGCGCATCGCCATTCCCAGCATGCTGGCCCAGTTTGTCAGCGTGCTGTACAGCGTGGTGGATCGAATTTACATTGGCAATATTCCTGACGTAGGCAGCTTGGCCCTGGCGGGAGCGGGGGTGTGCGGACCCATTGTGACCATGCTGGGGTCGGTGGCCTTCTGGGTGGGGGTGGGTGGTTCCCCCTTGGTGAGTATCCGTCTGGGCGAGGGGCGGCGGGAACAGGCCAAACAGATTGTGGCCAACGCCTTTCTGCTGCTGATTGTCCTGTCCCTGGTCCTGATGGGGCTGGCCTATGCCACCCGGCGGCCCGCGCTGCTCCTCTTCGGAGCCAGTCCGGAGACCCTGCCCTACGCTATGGAGTACTACTCCTGGTATCTGTCCGGCACGGTCTTTGCCCTGCTGTCCACCGGTATGAACCAGTTTGTCATCTGCCAGGGCTTTGCCAAAAAAGGAATGCAGTCGGTGATACTGGGGGCCGTGATGAATATTCTGCTGGACCCCCTGTTTATCTTCGTATTGAAGATGGGAGTCAAGGGAGCGGCAGTGGCCACAGTCCTCAGCCAGCTGTGCAGCGCCCTGTTTGTGCTCCACTTCCTCTTTGGACCGACGCCCCAGGTGGGGATCTCCTTTGGCGGGTACCGCCCCTGGCTCATGGGACGCATTCTGACCACCGGCCTGACCCCGTTTTTGATCATTGCGGTGGATAATCTCATGATCATTGTCCTCAACGCTCTGCTCCAGCGCTACGGCGGAGAGAGCCAGGGCGACCTGCTGGTGGCGGCAGCTACTATTTCCCAGAGCTTCATGCTGGTGGTCACCATGCCTCTGGGCGGCATGACCGGCGGGACCGGTTCCATTTTGGGCTATAACCTGGGAGCGGGTCAGCCCAAACGGATCCTGGAGGCGCAGAAGTACATCCTGATCATTGCGGTGGTGTACACCGGTGTGCTGTGCCTGGTGGGCCAGCTGCTGGCCGCCCCGTTTACCCGCATCTTCACCCCCGACGTGGAGGTGTCCGCTCTGGCGGTCACTGCCATCCGTATTACCACCTTAGGCATTGTGCCCCTGGGGGTACAGTACGTGATCGTGGATGGCCTGACGGGGATGGGGATGATGCGCTACTCTCTGCCCCTGTCCGCCTTGCGTAAGTTGGTGTACTTTGCAGCGATCTTTGTCCTGCCTGCTGCCTTTGGGGCCGTGGCCATCTTCTATGCTGAGCCCATCTCCGACCTGATCCCGCCGGTGATCTCTGTGCTGTTCTACTGGCGCAAGATCCCCTGGCTGAAGAAGCAAGCCCTGCTCCACGGACACTCAGAGGAAGTAACTCAGGTCTGAGGTAGGGCGGAGCGTAGGGCCCGGGCGATCTGGTCAGGGCAGGAGGTGGGCTTGCCGCCGCAGCGGATGCCCTCCATGCGCTGGATGGCGTCCTCCACCTTCATGCCCTTCAGCAGGCTGGAGATGCCTTTCAGGTTGCCGTCGCAGCCGCCGATCACCTGGACGGACTGGATGACGCCGTCCTCTACCTGGATGTTGAAAAACCGGGAACAGACCCCACGGGGGGTATACTCAATCGTCATGAAAAAGCTCCTCTCTCTATCTAAGGTGACGGCTCTGGCATCAGGAGCCATCCCGGGAGTATTATAGCAAGAAACCAAAAGAAAATCCACCGGCATGAAAAAAGACGAACCGAAGAAGCTGACACCTCTATGGTTCGTCTTGAAGGAAAGATATCATATTCTGCTCGTTTCTACTTTGGTATTGCGGTTTAGGGTACGCTGTATTTGGGGGAGAAGTGCATCAGCCCTCCCGGCGCTGAAGCTGGAGCCGGTCGGCGATCATGGCGATAAATTCCGAGTTGGTGGGCTTGCCTTTCACGTTGGAGACGGTATAGCCGAAGTACTTTTGCAAAGTCTCCAGATCGCCCCGGTCCCAGGCCACCTCGATGGCGTGGCGTATGGCACGCTCCACCCGGGAGGCGGTGGTGCCGAAGCGCTTGGCTACCTCCGGGTAGAGGACCTTGGTGACCGCGTTGATGACGTCCATGTCCTCCACGGCCAGAATGATGGCCTCCCGGAGATACTGATAGCCCTTGATGTGGGCGGGGACGCCCACTTCATGGATGATGGAGGTGACCATGGCCTCCAGGGAGCGGTTAGGCTCCTGTGAATTACTAGGGACAGCGGCAAAAGCCGCTAGTTGGCGGATGCGCTGACAAACCGTGTTGGGGCGGCAGGGCTTGGCCATGTAGTGGTCGGCTCCCAGAGAGGCGGCCAGGTCGGCCATTCCACCCCGGGCATAGCTGGAGAGAATCAGAATCTTGGGTTGGTAGTCCAGCTCCAACTTGGACAGCCGCTCCAGCACCTCGATGCCATCGATCCCGCCCAGCACGATCTCCATCACGACCACGTCTGGCCGCAGCGTCTGCAGCTGATCCAACAGGACAAGCCCATCCCCGGTCTCTCCCACGACCTGGAAATCCGGCTCGGCCCGGAGCATCTCAATAAATTGATGCCGGTACTCCTCATTGGCGTCGGCAACCAACAGTGATATGGTTCCTTCCATGAATATAAACTCCCTTCTTTGCAAGGCTGGCATTTGACCAATACACACACCGGATTGGTCAAATAAAATGTACCATAATCAGACACTATGCGCAAGATATTTTTTCCAAAAAATGGCAAATAAAAGTTCGACATCTTTCGACAAAACTCGACGTTTCCCAGGAAAGAGAGAAAAAAACGCCCCGGATTGGACAAACTCCAAACCGGGGCGGCCGTGCTTTTTCAGGGGTTTAAGCGGCCTTGGAACTGCTTTGTGCGGTCTTAATCATGTTTTCTGCCAAAATGCCGTAGCCCTGAGTGGGCTCGTTAATGAGCACATGGGTCACAGCTCCTACCAGCCGCCCGTCCTGGAGAATGGGACTGCCGGACATGCCTTGTACAATGCCGCCGGTGGTCTCCAGCAGCCGGGGATCGGTGACCTGGAGCATGAGATTGCGGCTGTCCCCGTCGTTTTCCGGGTACAGGGTGAGAATCTCGATCTCATACTCCTCCACCGTATCGCCAGCAATGTTGGAGAGGATGGTGGCCTTGCCGGTGTGAACCTGGTCCCGGGAGGCGATTTCCACCGCCTGGCCGGTGCTTGTCAGAGTCTCATCTTCCAGTGTGCCAAAGATGCCCTGCTGGGTGTTGGCATACAGGGTACCCAGGTCGTGCTGCAAGTCAAAGACCCCGTGCAGCTCGCCCGGTTCTCCGCTAAGTCCCTTTTTCACGTCGGACACCGTGGCCTTCATAATACTTCCGGTCTCCAGAGGCAAGAGAATGGCAGTGTCTACGTCGCTGATGCCGTGGCCAAGGGCAGCAAACACCTTGGACTGGGGATCATAGAAGGTGAGGGTGCCGATGCCGGCCATGGAATCCCGCAGCCACACCCCCAACTGATAGGTCCCCTCCTGGTTCTGCACTGGCTGAACGGTCAGCTGGAGCGCCTGTCCATCCCGCTGGACCTGAAGGGTGAGGGGCTGTCCCTGCTGTTGGGCCAGGAGAGCTTGGACTGCCTCAATGGTGTTGACCTCCTGGCCATCGATGTGGGTAATCACATCGCCCGCCTTTAAACCGCCGGTCTGGCCGGGCGAGGTGGAGCCGGCGGCGGTGTTGACATCGGACAGGCCGGTGACTACCACGCCGTCGGAGAACACTTTGATGCCCACCGCCTTGCCCAGAGGAATCACCTTGTCGCCGATCTCCACCGTGCTGCCGCAGGCGGCCGCGTCCCAGCCCGGCCCGGCGGCCAGAGCCCGGTCGCCGGACAGGGTGAGCACCAGCAGCAAGCAGACCGCCGCCGTCCAAACTCCCCCACGCAGCCGATGGTACCAGGGCGTTTGTTTTGTTTTTTCTTGCAAAATTTCACCCCCATGTCAATTTTGCGCGGCTTTTTGCCGCCTTTGACAGTATGGACGTTTTTACGGCGGTACAAACAGGACAGCGCTGCCAGCGCTGCCAAGACAGATTTTGCAAATCAAAACACAACAAGCGGTTGCGGATTTTTCCGGGGAAGACCCTTCCTTTTTCGAAAAAATTACAAAAAAACACCCGCCGTATTGTTACGGCGGGCGAAGAAAACAGATGGTTTATTTTTTGAACAGGCGGCTCCAGAAGCCTTTGCGCTTGGCGGGCTTGGCGGCGGGTTCGGGGTAAGCAGAGCCAAGACCTTCCGCCATGAATACATCCTGGCTGGAGCAGGGGGCAGCGTCGGTGTTCCGGGGGCCCCACTGGCCATCGGGACCCAGCTGACGGGCTTTTACGTTGTCAGCGACGAGCACATCACAGATATGGAAGATGGAGCGGCGCACCTGAGGATCCAGCACGGGACAGGCCACCTCCACCCGGCGTTCCGTGTTCCGGGTCATGAAGTCGGCGGAGGAGATGTACAGGTCAGCATCGTCCCCCCGACCGAAGCGGTAGATGCGGGTGTGTTCCAGATACCGGCCCACAATGGAGAAAATGGTGATGTGGTCGGTGAGTCCGGGGATGCCCGGGCGAATGCAGCAGATGCCCCGCACGTTCATGACCACTTCTACCCCAGCCTGGGAAGCCTGGGCCAGTTTGTCGATGAGCTTGCGGTCGGTGATGGAGTTGAGCTTTAGGAAGATATAGCCCTGGGAGCCCTTCTTGATCTCCCGGTCCATCAGCTCCATCACCTTGTCCCGAAGCTGGAAGGGGGAGAGAAGCAGGTGTTTGTAGTCCCCGTCCAGGTTGGCGGTAGCCATGTTCCGGAACAGCACCGCCGCGTCTTCACCCAGCTCGGGCCGGGCGGTCATCAGGCACAGGTCGGTGTACTGCTTGGCGGTCTTCTCGTTGTAGTTGCCGGTGCCCACCTGGGTGATGTACTGGATCTTTCCCCGTTCCCGGCGGGTAATGAGGCAGATTTTGGAGTGGACTTTAAAGCCTTCTGTGCCGTAGAGGATGGTGCAGCCCGCCTCCTCCATGCGCTCAGCCCACTGGATGTTATTCTGCTCATCGAAGCGGGCGCGCAGCTCCATGAGGACCGTGACCTCCTTGCCGTTTTCGGCGGCGGCGCACAGGTACTCGGCCAGCTTGGCCTTGGAGGCCAGGCGGTAGATGGTGATTTTAATGGAGAGCACGTTGGGGTCGGAGGACGCCTCCCGCACCAGGTGCAGGAAGGGGTCCATGGACTCGAAGGGGTAGAACAGCAGCGCGTCGTGGCGCAGGATCTGGGGCAGAATCTTCTCATCCTGCCGGAGACACGCGGGGAAGCGGGGGGTGTAGGGGGGATAGCACAGGGCGGCCTTGCTCTCCGGAGGCAGCAGGCCCTCCAGGGAGAACACGTAGTTCATGCGGATGGGACACTTGGTGAAAAAGACCTGCTCCCGGCTGAGCTTGAGCTTGCTGCACAAAAACTCAATGGCCTTCTCGTCCCGGCTGCTGCTCTGGATCTCCAGGCGTACAGGAGCCAGACGGTTGCGCTTTTTCACGATCTTGCGCATGTGCTGGCGGTAATCTTCGTCCACGTCGTAGGCCTCGTCCTCGGGGCTGATGTCGGCGTTGCGGGTGACGGAGCACACCGCCTTGCCCTGGACACTGAAGGCAGGGAAGAGCTTTTTAGCGTACTCCAGAAGCACATCCTCGGTGAGGATATACCGCACGCCCCGCTCCCGCAGGACGAAATAGGGTGGCAGACTCTGGGGAATGGGGATGAGGCCCAGGGACTCCTGGCCGTCGCTCTCCAAACGCAGCACGATATTCAGCACCTTATTGGACAGATGGGGGAAGGGGTGGCGGGCGTCCACCACCTGGGGGGAGAGGATGGGCTGCAGCTCATCCCGAAACCAGTTTTCCACCTGTTTGCGCTCCTTGGTGTCCATCTCGTCCATGGTCATGCGGCAGATGTTGCAGGTGCGAAGCCGCTTTTCCAGCTGGTCCACCACCTTGTCCCGCATCTTGTACAGGGGAGTGACCGCCTGGTAGATGGCGGTGAGCTGCTGCTCCGGAGTCTGGCCGGTGCGGCAGTCGATATGGGGCTCCTTCACCAGCGTCAGGTCGCACAGGGAGCCCACCCGGATCATAAAGAACTCATCCAGGTTGCTGGTAAAGATGGAGGCAAATTTCAGCCGCTCGATGAGAGGTACGCTCTCGTCTTTGGCCTCCTCCAAAACCCGTTCATTAAACCGCAGCCAGGACAGTTCTCGGTCCTGGGTGTAGCGGGTATCCACAATTTTTGACATACATGATCCCTCTTTCTTTCTATTCATACGCGCCTTGAGAAAAGGGACGCGAGGGGTATCTATAATCCATTTTAGTATACCATAGCCATGTTAAAAAGTTGAGGGCATTTTTGTAAAATACAAGAAAAATCCCACGTGGATCGGAGGGGGTTCCGATCCACGTGGTGAACATTGCAGATATCCGTGAACGCGGCCCTGGACCTTACAGTCCGGCCTGCTGCAGCAGCCGCTTGGCCTCGTCCTTACTCAGTACCCGGCCCTGACAGAGCACCTTCCCGTCCAGTACTAGGGCGGGAGTAGTCATGACGCCGTACTGGGCGATCTGGGCAAAGTCAGTGATGTGGCCCACAGCGGGCTCCAACCCTAGCTCGGTCATAGCCTGCACCGTTGCCTGCTCCAGAGTGTTGCAGTTGGCGCACCCGCTGCCCAGAACCAGCACCCGGGCCTGCTCCGGCTCAGCTGCCTGAGAATTTGTTTTTTTCTTTCCAAAGAAACCCATAAAAATTCCTCCTTACAGATAGATCTGAATGGCATTGAAGAAATAGCCCACTAAGATGATGCCCATGGTGCAGATGGCGGCGAAGATGGCCAGCAGCTTGGGTTTGACCGCCTTGCTGAGCATCACCATGGAGGGCAGGCTCAGGGTGGTGACCGCCATCATAAAGGACAGCACCGTACCCAGCTGGGCTCCCTTGCTCAGCAGGGCTTCGGCCACCGGGATGGTGCCGAAGATGTCGGCGTACATGGGCACGCCTACGATGGTAGCCAGCACCACGCCCAGGGGGTTGTTGCCGCCCAGAACCAGTTCGATCCACTGCTGGGGGATCCAGTTGTGGATCACCGCGCCGATGCCCACCCCCACCAGAATGTAGGGGAACACCTTGCGGAAGGTAGAGACCACCTGCTCCTTGGCGTACATCACCCGGTCATGCTGGGTGAGGACGGGGGACTCCCCCGCCGCATCGGCGGCCTGACGGATGAAGTCCTCCACCTGGTCCTCCAGCCCCAAACGCTGGATGAGGGTGCCCCCTGCCACTGCCACCACCAGACCAAGAACCACGTAGAGGACGGCCACCTTGGCCCCGAAGATGCTCATGAGCAGAATGAGGCTGCCCAGATCCACCATGGGGGAGGAGATGAGAAAGGAGAAGGTCACCCCCAGAGGCAGACCCGCGCTGGTAAAGCCCATGAACAAGGGGATGGAGGAGCAGGAGCAGAAGGGGGTCACTGTGCCCAGCAGGGCGGCGATGCAGTTGGCCCCAATCCCACGGAAGCGGCCCAGAATGGCCCGGCTGCGCTGGGGAGGAAAGTAGCTCTGGATGTAGGAGACCAGGAAAATCAGCACGCACAACAGGATAGTAATTTTTATTACGTCATAGAGGAAAAACTGGATGCTGCCCCCCAGACGGGAGGAGAGGTCCAGCCCCGCGGCGGACAGCAGGGCGCCAATGCCCTGGTTGAGCCAGGCCATGCCCAGAACCTGGGTCTGAATGAAATTCCACATTACGCCCCGGCCTCCTCGTTGGCCAGACCGGCAATAAACTGCTGGAACTGAGCCAAGGTCTCCCGGTTCAGGGAGTAGTGGCTCCACTTGCCCTCTTTCCGCACCTCCACCAGTCCGCAGGCACACAGTACACTCATGTGGTGGGACAGGGTGGGCTGACGGATGGCGAAGTGCTCCAGCAATTTACAGGCGCACATCTCCCCCTGGGAAAGCATTTCCACGATTTGAAGCCGGTTGGCGTCCCCCAGTGCCTTGCACAGGAGAGCTACGTCCATAGCGTTCATATGGGTCACCTCACATTGATCATTGTCTATGCGATATCCTAGCATATACATAGATGCTTGTCAATGTGTAAATGCAAAAAGACGCCCGCCTCTTGGGCGGGCATCTTGGGCAGATTAAATTACCGTTCGCACTTCCAGAAGGCCACAGAGTAGGGAGGCAACTCACTGCCGCCGCCGAAGTCGTGGTCCTTGCCGGTGATGAGGTCCACCGCCCGGCCGCAGCCTGCGTTGAAGTGGGCCACGTAGGGCTGGGAGTCGGCGTTCACCGCAACCAGTACCCGCTCCTTGTCGGTTCGGCGCTGGAAGATGGTCTGGCGGTTGGTGAGTACCAGGTCCTGGAAGTCGCCGTGGCAGAGAGCGTCGCTCTCCCGGTGGGCCTTGGCCATGGCGGAAATGAGGTCGGTGAGCTCGTTCCACTCGGGCTTTTCAAAGCTGGGGCGCAGCTCGTCATCGCTGCCGGGGCGCTTCTCCCCCTTGGCCCCCCACTCGCTGCCGTAGTACAGGCAGGGAATGCCGGGCATACCGAACATGAGCCCGTAGATGAGGGGCAGATGTTTGGGCTCCTGGAGGATGCTGGCCGCCCGGGTCACGTCGTGGTTATCGCAGAAGCACAGCAGGTGCTTGCCCTTGTAGAGGGTCCAGTTTTCCGGGCCAAACTGCCGCTTCAAGCTGTGGACGATCTCAAAGAGGTTCATGGAGTTGAGGCTGGAGTAGAGGCCCTTGTAGCACTCATAGTTGGTGCAGCTGTGGAGCATCTGGTCGTTGACCCACTGGTTGTAGTCCCCGTGAAGGGTCTCGCCCACCAGGAAAAATTCCGGTTTCAGGCCATCGGTAAACTGGTGCAGACGGCGGATAAAGTCGTGGTCCAGGCAGTAGGCCACGTCCAGGCGCAGGCCGTCAATGTCGTACTCCTCCACCCAGGAGCGCACGCAGTCCAGCAGGTAATCCACCACGGCGGGGTTGCGGAGATTGAGCTTGACCAGCTCATAGTGGCCCTCCCAGCCCTCATACCAGAAGCCGTCGTTGTAGTTGGAGTTGCCGTCAAAGTGGATGTTGAACCAGTCCTTGTAGGGGGAGTCCCACTTCTTCTCCTGCACGTCCTTAAAGGCCCAGAAGCCCCGGCCTACGTGATTGAACACGCCGTCCAGAACCACCCGGATGCCATGGGTGTGAAGGGTTTCACACACCTTGGCAAAGTCCTCGTTGGTGCCCAGGCGGCAGTCGATTTTCCGGTAGTCCCGGGTGTCGTAGCCGTGGCGGTCACTTTCAAAAATGGGGGAGAGGTATACCGCGTCCGCCCCCAGCTGTTGGATATGATCCGCCCAGTCGGCGATCTTGCCGATGCGGTTGACGGTGATGCCGTCATTCTCCTTTGGGGCTCCGCAGAAGCCCAGGGGGTAGATCTGGTAAAATACACTATTTTCCGCCCACATATACATCTTCCTTTCTTTCCCAGGGGAAATAAGCTATTCCCATTTTAGCACAAGAAGTCCCCGGTGAAAAGGGAGAATTTTTGTTGGTTCTGCACAGAACAAAATCAAAGGCCAAAGAAAAAACAGATCAGGCCGTAGATCACGCTGGCGCTCACCCCGAAGACCAGCACCGGTCCGGCCACCACGAACAGCTTGGAGGCGGTGCCGGTGATATAGCCCTCGCTTTTAAACTCCAGGGCGGGGGAGACCATGGCGTTGGCAAAGCCGGTGATGGGCACCAGGGTGCCCGCCCCCGCCCGCTTGGCCAGCTTGTCAAAGAGCCCCAGGCCGGTGAGCAGGGCGGAGAGAAAGATGAGGGTTACCGACACCGCGATGCCCGCATCATCGCCGGAGAGTCCCAGGCTCTCGTACAAGTTGCGCAGCACCTGTCCCAAGGTGCAGATGGCTCCCCCCACAAAAAAGGCCCACAGTACGTCCCGCACCAGGGGGGAGGGGCGGGCGTGGGCCTGAATGAGCTGATTGTATTCCTGTTTGCTGATGTCCAAATGGAACGCCTCCTTTTCCGTTAGCCTGCCCCAAAGCTGGAAAAAGATACACAAAAAAACCGGGATCGGTTTGATCCCGGTTTCAGTTTGTTTGATCCTGAAGCATGGCCTCCACCTCGTGGCGGGGACAGCGCCAGTCCCCCTCTCCCCGGCGGTAGTAGGTGCCGGCGTAGGGGTCGCCGCCGATGTAGACGGGGCGGTGGCGGCGGTCAGCCCGGGGGACGAAGATAGCCACGATGTCATTTTTCCCGCTGCGGAAGATCTGCACGTCCTCTTTTTGCAGGATGTTGGCGCTGACCACCTGAGGGTCATTCACCATGTCCCAGAACTCATCCACCAGCTCCTGGGGGTCAAAGAGGGGCACGGAGTACAGGGACTT
Source organism: uncultured Oscillospiraceae bacterium (assembly GCA_902497145.1). GTDB lineage: Bacteria > Bacillota > Clostridia > Oscillospirales > Oscillospiraceae > Lawsonibacter. The sequence goes on along the minus strand of CABVDR010000007.1, from coordinate 30,211 downwards.
GTCCTCCCCCTCGGCCACCCCCAGCAGGATAACGCCCCCCAAAGTGTTGGCAAAGGCGGAGTAGGTCTCCCACAGGCTGTGGGGCAGGCCGCCCTGGGCCCGCTTGGCCTCGATGCGGTTGTCCTCCTGATATTCCTCCAAAAAGTCCAGCTCGTCCAGCACAAAAAACGCCCCCTTTTTCTCCAGTATACTCGGAAGAAAAAGGGGGCGCAAGGCGTTATTGCCAATTTGTTTGGGCAAATGCCAGGGCGTTTTTCCAAAAGAGCTTTTCCACCAGGGGACGGCCTAAGCCCCGGTCCAAAAGATACTCTCCCAAGGCAGGCACTTTGGTGTAGTCGTCCAGGCAGGGGGGCAGGTCGGCCCCGTCGAAGTCGGATCCCAGGGCCAGACAGTTCTCCGCTCCCAACTCCAGGAAGTGGCAGATGTGGCGGTAGAGATCGTCAAAATCTGCGTCTGTTCCATCGCAGTGTAAAAACGGACTGTAATAATTAAGACCAATGATACAGTTGCGCATCACCATCTCCCGGATCTGCCAGTCCTCCAGGTTACGCCGGTGAGGACAGACGGCACGGGCGTTGGAGTGGGAGGCGGCAAAGGGCTTTTGGGTAGTGTCCAGCACGTCCCGGAAGCCGGCGTCGTTGAGATGGGATACGTCCACCACGATGCCTGCCTTCTCCAGAGCCAGGACCGCCTCTCGCCCCAGGGGAGTGAGGCCATGGTCGGTCTCATGGCCAGAGCCCAGGGCGTTCTCCCCGTTCCAGGTGAGGGTCACCATCCGTACCCCGTCCCGGCAGAGCTCCTCCACGTGCTCCAGTCCCGCCCCCAGCAGGGAGCCATTTTCCACTGTCAGCACCAGGGCGGTTTTCTTCTGCTCCCAGGCGGCGGTTACTTCCTCCGCTGTGGTGCAGGCCGAGGCCTTATCATGGCAGTCTTTCACCTGCCGCTGAAAGCTATTCCGGTAGAAGCGGTAATAGCCCAGTGCCTCCTGAGGCGTGAGACCGTCCGGCACAAAGACAGCGCAGCACTGGCACCAGGGGATGGTCTGGACTTTGGACAGAGCAAAGGCGGAGCAGGGGTCGTCCAGAGTGTCCCGGCAGCGCAGGGGACTCATGAAGGCGGTGAGGGTGTCACAGTGGAGATCAAACACTGGCATAGGGGATTCTCCTTTCCGGTTTTCCACATTCTATGGCTCCGGTGTGGAATGTTATCCCTCGCCGGGCTTTTTCATGGTGAGGCTGATGCGTTTTTTCTTCTCATCCACCGAGAGAACCCAAACCGTCACCACATCCCCTACGGATAAGAGCTCGCTGGGGTGCTTCACCCGCCGGGGCAGCTTGCTGATGTGGACCAGGCCGTCCTGGTGCACCCCGATGTCCACGAACACGCCGAAGTCGATGACGTTGCGCACCGTGCCCTGGAGCTCCATGCCCGGTTTCAGATCCTTGGCCTCCATCACGTCGGTGCGGAGGATGGGGGGTGGCAGCTCGTCCCGGGGGTCCCGGCCGGGCTTCATCAGCTCTTTGATGATGTCCGCCAGAGTGGGCACACCCGCCCCGCACAGCTCCGACAGGTTCTCCAGACCTTTCTGTTCGGCCCGCTGCTTCAGCTCGCCGATTTGTCCCTTGCTTACGTCCTCCAGGGTGTAGCCGCAGGCGGAAAGGAGCTTTTCGGCGGCGGCATAGCTCTCCGGGTGAACCCCGGTGTGGTCCAATACGCTCTTGCTCTCCGGGACCCGGAGGAAACCGGCGCACTGCTCAAAGGCCTTGGGGCCAAGCTTGGGCACCTTCAGCAGTTGTTTGCGGGTGGTGAAGGCTCCGTTCTCCTCCCGGTACTTCACCACGTTTTTCGCTGTGGTGGCGGTGAGGCCGGATACCCGCTGCAAAAGGGAGGGGGAGGCGGTGTTGGCGTCCACGCCCACCGCGTTGACGCAGTCCTCCACCACCCCGTCCAACGCCTCGCCCAGCTGGGCCTGGGGCATGTCGTGCTGGTACTGGCCCACGCCGATGGCCTTGGGGTCGATCTTGACCAGCTCGGCCAGGGGGTCCTGGAGCCGCCGGGCGATGGACACGGCAGAGCGCAGGTTTACGTCAAACTGGGGAAACTCCTCGGCGGCCAGCTTGCTGGCGGAGTAGACGCTGGCTCCCGCCTCGCTGACGATCATGTAGCTCAGGCCGCCCCCCAGTCTGTGGATCAGCTCCACCGCCATCTGCTCGGTCTCCCGGCTGGCGGTGCCGTTGCCGATGGCGATGTGCTCCACGCCGTGCTTTCTCACCAGATGGGACAGCTTGGCGATGGCCTCCTGTTTCTGCCGCTCCCCATAGGTGGGGTAGACTACCGCCGTGTCCAGCACCTTGCCGGTGCCGTCCACCACCGCCACCTTGCAGCCCATGCGGTAGCCAGGATCCAGGCCCATGGTCACCTTGCCCTTGACCGGGGGCTGCATGAGCAGAGGCTTCAGGTTCAGGGCAAACATGTGGATGGCGCCCTCATTGGCCTGGTCGGTGAGGAGGCTGCGGATCTCCCGCTCCAGGGAGGGCTCCAGCAGGCGGTCGTAGGCGTCGTCGGCGGCGGCGCGGACAAAGGCCATAGAGGGGGAGCCGGGGATGAGTACCGCCCGGCGCACCGCCACGTGGGCGGTCTCCTGGTCCAGCTCCACGGAAACCTTCAAAATATCCTCCCGCTCGCCCCGGTTGATGGCCAGCACCTGGTAGCCCTGGATGCGGCTCACCGGGCACTTGAAGTCGTAGTAGAGGCGGTACACCGTGTCCTCCGGCTCCTTGTCCGCTGCCTTGGATACCACGGTGCCCCGGCGAAGAAACAGCTCCCGCAGCTCCTTGCGGATGGCGGCGTCGTCGGAAATTTCCTCCGCGATGATGTCGTTTGCCCCCTGGAGGGCATCTTCCACCGTCTCCACGCCTTTCTCTGGGTCAATGAAATCGGCGGCCGCCTGTTCCGGCGCGGGGCAGTCCCGGCCCTGGGCAAAGAGCAGCTGGGCCAGGGGGGCCAGTCCCTTCTCCCGGGCGATGGTGGCCCGGGTACGCCGCTTCTGCTTGTAGGGGCGGTACAGGTCCTCCGCCTCCGCCAGGGTTTTGGCCCCGTCAATGGCGGCGGAGAGCTCGTCGGTGAGCTTGCCCTGGTTTTCAATGGCGGTCTTGATCTCCCCCTTGCGCTGTTCCAGGTTGCGCAGGTACTGCAGCCGCTCGGCTAATTGCCGCAGCAGCTGGTCGTCCATGGAGCCGTGGAGCTCCTTGCGGTAGCGGGCAATAAAGGGGATGGTAGCTCCCTCGTCAATGAGGGTGACCACATTTTCCACCTGCTGGGCGGGGCGGCCCAGCTCGGCGGAAAGAGTTTCAATGATCTGATCCATGGAGAAACACTCCTTTTGTTCGATTACTCCCTAGTGTAACGAAATGGGGACGGAAAGTCCAGAAAAAATTAGAACAGGCCGGGGCAGACATGGTATAATAAGAAAAATGAGAGGAGGGAGACCATGCGGGAGCTGAGCCAGATCGACGAGGAGCTCAGGCAGGTACGGCGGGACCTGGACCGGGCAAAGAAGCTGGATGCCATGCTGTCTAACCTGGGAAAGCAGCATCTTCGGCGGCGCCAGGCGGCGGCAGAGGCCTTTGCGGCGCTTAATCGGGCGGAGGAAAAAGAGGCGTTCCTTGAGTCCGGACGGGAAGCAGAGCATGCCGCCGGGCAGCTGCGCCGGGATAAGCGGGAGGTGGCCCAGGCCCGGGCCCAGTATGAGGAGGCGGAGTGGGACCTGCAGGATCTGGAGGAGCGCCTGTGGGACGTGAAGGAGGAACGGGCCGGGCTGCAGGAGCAGGAGAGTCGGTATCAGGCCCTTTTGAAGGAGAAGGAGCAGTATCTGTGCTGCATTGGCAGCAGCCAGGTGCCCCGTCTGGTGGAGATCGCCAAGGAGCTGGGGACCGCGGACCGGCTGATCCAAGAGGAGGAAGAGGTCCTTCAGGCCGGAGAGCAGGTCCAAGCCAAACTGAAGGAGGTGGCCGCCGCCCTGGAACAGGCCAAGGCCTGGAGCTGGGATATGTCTGGCCAAGCCTGTGCGGCCCAGGCTCAGACCAGTGCCAGGGAGGCTCGCAGCGCTCTGAGTCGCCTGCGGGCGGAGCTGGCGGTACTGACCCCCAGAGATGTGCCCAAGACAGATCTGGAGGGCTTTACCGTCTTTGTGGACTGCTTTGCAGACAGCCTGCTGGCCCACCTGTTTGAGACAGGCGGAGTGGAACAGGCCAGTACCCAGGTGCAAAATACCCTGTGCGAGGTGGATACCCTGATGGACAGCCTGCGGGGAGAGCTGGAGGAACAGAAACAGACCAAAACCGCGCTGGGAGCGGAGCGGGAGGCCCTGTTAGCCGGGGCATAAAGGAGGAGCATTGAAGATGAAGGACTATCAAGAGCAGCTGGAAACGTTACAGAAGTGGATCGATGAGAGCAAGAAGATCGTCTTTTTCGGTGGCGCCGGGGTATCCACCGAGAGCGGCATCCCGGACTTCCGCAGTGTGGACGGCCTTTATAACCAGCAGTACAAGTACCCCCCGGAGACCATCCTCAGCCTCAGCTTCTTTGACCGAAATCCGGAGGAGTTTTACCGCTTCTACCGCAACAAGATGCTCTGCCTGGATGCCAAGCCCAACGCCGCCCACAAAAAGCTGGCCCAGCTGGAGGCGGCGGGAAAGCTGCGGAGCATCGTGACCCAGAATATCGATGGTCTGCATCAGGCGGCCGGGTCCAAGCGGGTGTGGGAACTCCACGGCAGCGTGCTGCGAAACCGCTGCATGGCCTGCGGCAAGCAATACCCCGTCTCCGCCATCGCGGAGAGTCAGGGGGTGCCCCGGTGCAGCTGCGGTGGCATCATCAAGCCCGACGTGGTCCTCTACGAGGAGAGCCTCAGCTCCGGCGTACTTCAGGGAGCGCTCAGCGACATCCAGCAGGCGGACATGCTCATCATCGGGGGTACCTCTCTGGTGGTTTACCCTGCCGCCGGGCTGGTGAACTACTACCAGGGACACCGCCTGGTGCTCATCAATAAGTCCACCACCCCCTATGACAAAAACGCCGACCTGGTGCTCTCCGGCCCCATCGGGGAGATTTTGGACCAGATTCGGGTATAAAACGCAAAAAATCGGCAGGCCATATGGCCTGCCGATTTTTTAGCTTCGGAAACGGTGGGAGGGGCGGCTCATGGCAAAGCCCAAAGCCGCGCCGCATAGTCCGCCCACGATGTGGGTCAGCTGGGAGATGTTGTCCCGGGCAGTCACCGCGTCCACCACCTCGCCCCCCAAGTAAAGCGCCGCGACAAGGATGAGAGTCAAAGGAATGGCGCCGGTGCGCATGCCAGCCAGGGAAGAGAGGACGATCATCATAAACACGATGCCGCTGGCCCCCAGCAGGGCGGTTGTGGGGAAGAAGATAAACTGTACCAGCCCGGAAATCAGGGCGGTGAGGGCGATGCAGCCCAGCAGCCGTTTGCTGCCGTATTTTTCCTCCAACGGCGGCCCTACCACCAGAAAGAGCATCATGTTGCTCATAAAATGGGTGTAATCCGCGTGACCCAGTACATGGGTAAACATGCGCAGGTAGGTGAGAGGATCGGTCAAGGGGGCACGATAGACAGTAAACAGCAGCCAGGTGGTGCGGTCTCCAGTCACCTGTCCCAGGGCAAGAGCACCCAGAGAGAGAAGGAAGAAGGTGAGCACCACCGGCGCATTGTATTGAATGCGCAGCCCCTTCACGTTAGTGGTTCAGTACCCGCACCCGGATCATACCGGGGATGGCCCGCAGCTCGTCGGCCACCGCGTCTTTGATGCGGCTGTTCAGGTCCACCATGGTGTAGGCGTAGTCCTTCTTGGACTTGTTGGTCAGGTTCTCCACGTTGGCCCCCTCATTGGAGAGAATGGTGGTGATCTTGGTCAGCATGGCGGGCACGTTCTTGTGAATGAGGCACACCCGGCAGATGCCGCTCCAGTCCTGGTGGACGTTGGGCAGGTTGACGGAGTTTTTGATGTTGCCGTTGATGAGGTAGTCCTTGAGTTGATCGGCAGCCATACGGGCGCAGTTCTCCTCGCTCTCGGGGGTGGAGGCGCCCAGATGGGGGAGCGCGATGGCGTTGTGGACCAGGGCAATCTTGTCGTCGGGGAAGTCGGTGACGTACTTGGCCACCCGGCCAGCCTCCAGAGCGGCGATCATGTCGTCGTCGTTTACCAGACCGCCCCGGGCCAGGTTCAGCACCCGGACCTGACCCTTCATCTTGCTGATGGCCTCGGCGTTGATGAAGTCCTTGGTGTCGTTGTTGTAGGGGACGTGGATGGTGATATAGTCGGAGACCTTGTACAGCTCATCCACGTTCTTGACCACGTGGACGTGGCGGTCCAGACGCAGGGCGGCGTCCACCGACAGGAAGGGGTCGTAGCCGTACACGTCCATGCCCAGATCCAGGGCGATATTGCACACCAGCGCGCCGATGGCCCCCAGACCGATGACACCCAGGGTCTTGCGGTAGAGCTCGGGGCCCACAAAGGCGCTTTTGCCCTTCTCCACCGCAGCGGCCAGGTCCACGTTGGGGGTGTGGGCCTGCTCCTGCACCCACTCGGCGCCGCCCAGAATGTCACGGGAGGCGATGAGCAGGGCGGCAATGACCAGCTCCTTCACCGCGTTGGCGTTGGCACCGGGGGTGTTAAAGACCACAATGCCGTGCTCAGAGCAGCGGTCGATGGGGATATTGTTGGTGCCGGCGCCGGCCCGGGCGATGGCCCGCAGGGCGTCGGGAAACGCGTAGTCGTGCATGGCGGCGGAGCGCACCAGAATGCCGTCCTCATTCTCCACATCGTTGCCCACCTGGAAGCGGCTCTTGTCCAGCTGATCCAGGCCGGCGGTGGAAATTTTGTTCATGGTTTTAATCCGATACATAATAAACAACCTCGAATCGTGAGTAAATTTTATATTGATGTGCCAAGACCGCGGGCAGAGCCCGCGGCCTCGGGAGAAAGATCAGGTTCCTTGCCAATTAGTTGTTCTTGTCGAACTCCTTAATGAAGTCGCACAGCTTTTCTACGCCTTCCACCGGCATGGCGTTGTAGATGGAGGCACGCATGCCCCCCGTCTTGCGGTGACCCTTCAGGTTGGTGAAGCCGGCCGCGGTGGCCTCGGCCACAAACTTGGCGTCCAGCTCGTCGCTGCCGGTACGGAAGGTGACATTCATCCCGGAGCGGGAACCCTTCTCCGCGTGGCAGTGGAACAGGCGGGAGTTGTCCAGGGTGTCATAGAGCATGGAGGAGCGCAGGGTGCGGAGCTTTTCCATGCCTTCCACGCCGCCCTGCTCGGCCACCCAGTCCAGGGTCAGGCCCAGCATGTAGATGCACCAGCAGGGAGGAGTGTTGTACATGGAGTCCTTGTCGATCATGGTCTTGTAGTTCATCATCAGGGGGGTATAGGGCAGCTCGTGGCCGGCCAGATCTTCCCGGATGATGACCACCGTCAGACCGGCGGGAGCCATGTTCTTTTGAGCGCCGGCGTAGACGATGCCGTATTTGGACACATCCACGGGGCGGGAGAGAATGTCGGAGGACATATCACACACCAGAGGCACCTTGCCGGTCTCAGGGACATACTGCCACTCGGTGCCGTAGATGGTGTTGTTGGCGCAGTAGTAGAAGTAGCTGGCGTCGGGGGAGAGCTTGAGCTGCTCCTGGGTGGGGATGTAGCTGTGATCCCGGTCGCTGGTGTCGGCGGCGATGTTCACGGTGCCGTACTTGGCGGCCTCCTTGGCGGCAATGCCGGCGAAGTTGCCGGTGACGGCGTAGTCCGCCGAGCCGTTGGGGCCCATCAGATTCAGGGGGATCATAGAGAACTGGCCGGAGGCGCCGGTCTGCAAAAACAGAATTTTATAGCCATCGGGGACCTTCATCAGGCGGCGAAGCTTCTCCTGGGTCTCGTCAAAAATCTGCTGAAAGACCTTTGAGCGGTGACTCATCTCCATCACTGACATGCCGCTGCCGCGGTAGTTGGTGATCTCTGACCCAGCGCGCTCCAGGGCGGAAAGCGGAAGCATGGAAGGGCCAGCGGAGAAATTGTAGACACGCTCATTCATTTGGGAGAACCCCTTTCATTGTTGAAATATGATCTGATCCCAGCCCTTTGACCGGCTGGAATATTGTTTATTATAGTAAAGAGGCAAAGTCGTGTCAATCCTTGCGGGCAAGAAATGTGCCAGAAGATGCTCAGGCCTGGCTGCCGGTAAACTGGGCAGAAAAGAAGTAGGACAGCTCCTGCGCTTGTCCTTCCACCGGAGTCATGTACTGCTCATAGACGTCATAGCCGGAAAAATCCATCTTGCAGGTGATGTCCCAGCCGTCGATATTCCAGGTGCGTTCCCCAGAAACAATCTCCCGCAGTTCCTGATCCAGGGCGCTCAGCGCCTTGCCGGGCAGCAGCTCCCGCTCGCCCAAGAGGGCATGGAGCGTGCGTACCCCGTAGTTGGAGGGAAACCCATACAGCAGGGTAGGCTGGGAGGAGGCGATGGAGAAGGAGACCTGAGTGAGCTGGCCGTCCTGCTCAGCGAGCTGGAACTGGGGAGGCTCCACATCGGCGAGGTGGAGGACAAAAACATTGGGATCGGTCTGATACCAGGTTCCATCCGTCCCCAGCTTTTCCCCCGGGGTGTCCGGAGCACTGGCGTAGGTGAGCAGGTGATTATAGTTGCCCACAAATTCCTTTGCCGTGAGAGAACCTTGGTGCCAGGGAGTGGCGGCTACCAAAGAGCCCAGAATGGTAAGGGAGATTATGGCCGCGTAACAGCCCACATAGCCGATGATTCGCAGCACACTGCCCCGCTGACTCCAGAAGGGCAGCTTACCGCCCGAGGAATCAGACCAGGCCTCGTCATACAGGGCCCAGGGCTGGGCAATCTGATGACGGCAGCGCTGGAAGGACAGGATCAGGAAGACAAAGGCGAGCAGAGGGATCATCAGCCCCAGGCCAAAGAACGCCGCCCGGCTGGTGCGCCACAGACCATCCAAGTAACCAAAATAGCTGCCGTCCGAGCGGGTCAGCCGCAGGCCGAACAGGGCCTTGCCCGGGGTGGTGCCGAAGAAGTGGAGAAAGGCCGCCTCCAGCACACACATCAGACCCAGAGACATGATAACGCTCAAAACCGTTTGTCCAGCGGAGGGGGACAGAATGTTTACCCGCAGCACCAGACTCAAAAACAGCTCCCACAGGGTGAGGCACAGCGCATAGTCCAGCGTCCTGGCAAAGTACCGACGCCAGGGGCAGCGGCTGCCCAAATCATCCACTGCGTCCTGTACAGTGGGAAGCTTGATAGAGGCAGTGGGATTCCAGAAGAGGTAGCGCTCCGGCTGGAGGCTGTTCCAGCTGGGGCGGTCGGCCTGCAGCTTCCGGCACAGCTCCAGAGCGTGCTGGGTCTGCGCTTCTTTTTCTTCCAGGGCGGCACCCACCTGGGACAGCACCTGGTCCAGGGAGCGAGTCCCTTGCTCCAGGGCCTGGATGTCCTCCAGGGAGCAGTCCAGCTGCCGCAGCAGCTTGATTTTCAGCAGGGTGTCCAGATCCTCCTGCCGGTAGTCCCGGTAGCCGTTGGCCGCCCGGGCGGGGCGGATAAGGCCTAAGCTCTCATAGTAGCGCACATTGGCGCGGGGCAGGCCGGTGGCAGCCTCAATCTCTCGAATGGTCATAGGGTGCTCCTTTCCCACATATGGTCCTTTCTGGTGCCAGTATAGGGTATCAAGTCCCTTTACAGTCAAGATGTTTTGTATAAATTCCATCTTCATCATAGCAGAAAGGGGGAGGGAGGGCAATAAAAAGCCGCCCGGAGGCCGGACGGCAAGCATGAGAAACCTGAGGAAAGAAGCGCCCCGCTAGCGCAGGACCCACTGCAGCATCAGCAGCAGCCCAAAGCCGGGAACCCCCAGTACACCCAGCACCAGGGCGTTGACCAGATTGACCCCCAGAGAGACCCCGATGAATTGCCCCACCTGGCTGAAGAGGGCCAGTGCCGCCAGACCCACCGCGGAGCGGGCGGCCAGACGGATGAGGCGGCCCAAGGGCCGGTGGAGCAGAGCCAGAACGGACAGGGCCAGCAGGGCTACCGCCAGCCAGGGAACCGAGGGGGCGGTCATGGGGCGCACTCCAGCTCTTTGACCCGGCGCAGCAGGTAGTCATACCGGGACTGAAGAGCTTTGATCTCAAAGACATAGGATTCGATCAGGTCGCTGTCGCATACTGTGTTGAAGCCGCCGTAGGCCTGTTGGATCTGGGTGCGGGTGCTGGCCAGGGAGGCCAGCAGCTCCCGCCGTTCGGCCTCCAGCGCGGCGGCCTGCCTGCGGCGGGAGAATAAGGGGCGGGCCGACTGAGCCATGGGGGATCACTCCTTTCGTACACTGCTAGGATATGCTTAGTTTGGACAATTATTCCAGACACTAAACAAAAAATGGACCTGCCTGAAGGCAGGTCCATCGAAAGAATGGAGAAATCAGGCCAGTACCTTTTCACACAGGGTCTGGAGCACGGCGGCAAACTCCGCGCGGGTGACCGCGCTGGAGGGATCCAGCTTGGTGACGTTGCCCGCGGTGCGGCCGGCCAGAAGGCCCTCGGCCACAGCCCACTCCATGGCGGTGCGGGCCCAGTCGGCTACATCGTCGGCGTCGGCATAGCGGCTCAGATCCGCCCGCTGGTCGGTGGAGATTCCGCTCTTCTGGACATAGAGCATGAGGGTCAGGGCCATCTCCTGGCGGGTCAGCGCCTGGTCAGGGGCAAAGCGCTTGGGGCTGGGGCCAGCCATAAGTTCCTCACTGCTGGCCCAGGAGACGGCGGCGTAGCTCCAGTGGTCCACGGGGACATCATCGTAGTGGCTGATGTTGCTGTCCGGCTGGCCGGCCAGATTGAAGAGAGTCTGGGCCAGCATCGCCCGGGTCAGAGACTGATTGGGGGAGAAGGTGCTGCGGGCGGAGCCGGAGAGCAGGCCCCGGGAGACCACATAGTCTACCGCGTTATAGTACCAGGCATCTTCCGGAATATCCCGGAAGTCGGAGGCGGCGGGGGCGGGAAGCTTGTCGTACAGGGCCAGGTAGTAGCACTGCTCATATTTTCCACCGTCGCTGGGGGACTGGTAAGTGATGGTGATCATATACAGGGTGTTGTCCGTCTGGGTACCGCTGAGGCCGGAGAGGTAGCTGGCGCTGCCGGCGGTAGTGCGGTCCTTGGCCGCTGCCTGGCCACGGGTCAGCAGGTCGCTGCCGGTAATGGTGTAGGTGCGGCCCTTGGTGAGCTGAGTGGACACGCCGCTGCTGGCGCTGGTGAGCACGCCGTCGGCAGTAAGGACATCGCCCACCGGGTTGTCCTGGCCGCTGACCAGCTCATAGACCCCGTCTCCGTTGAGGTCGGTGAGATAGTCCACCGTCAGGGAGACCTGCTGGGCCTGGGGGGTCACTTTAAAGGTGACATCCTTGGTCAAGCGGTTGACCGGGGTAATATAGTTCATATTCTCCACCTTGGCAAAGGCGTTGGAGCTGTTGCGGCGGTAGAGCGCCAGATCCAGGTCCAGGGTGGGGGAGTCGGAGCCGGTGGCGGAGATGGACACCTGGGCAAAGCCGCCGCTGGCCAAAGGATCGGCCGCCAGAGCCGGAACCCCCAGGGTGAGGGTCAGGGCGAGAATCACCGCGGCAGCCAAACCGCGTTTCATGTGCTGTAACATTTGGGATTGTTCCTTTCCATGATTGAAAAAATTTAGCCTAAAAGGCTTGTAAGGCCGAAACAGGAAAAATCCGGTTCCGGAGTAGGATATCAGAAAGTTTTACCTGATCTTAGGAAAATATTATACCGGAAAGGGAGAAAAAATGCAAGCAGCAACCAGAATGGGAATAGTAAACCACGCATAAAAGGGGTTGACAATTAAAACGGGAGATTGTATACTCATCTCAGTTTTGGTTGACAATTTGGCGGGAGACGTTGTGTCTCCCGCCTGCGGAGAAAGGAAGGAACGACCCATGACCCAATCGCCTGCGCCCGCCGCCAGCAATCGGGGCAAGATCTATGTGATGTCCATGATCGCTGTGATGACGGCGGTGACCTGTGTACTGGCCCCTCTGTCCATTCCCATTGGAGAGGTGCCCATCTCCTTTACCAATCTGGTGATCTACTTTACCCTGTATCTTCTGGGGTGGAAGCGGGCCTCGGTGAGCTACATTGTCTACATGCTCATTGGCATGGTGGGCGTGCCGGTGTTCTCCGGGTTTGCCGGAGGACTGGGTAAGCTGGCCGGTCCCACTGGAGGCTATATTATTGGGTTTCTGCCCATGGCGGTGATCGCCGGGCTGGTCATTGACCACACCCACAACCGCCTGCTCCAGTTGCTGGGCATGATCCTGGGCACCGCCGTGTGTTACGCCCTGGGGACCGCCTGGTTCTGCTTCTCCACCCACACCGGAGTGATGGCCGCCCTGTGGATGTGTGTGATCCCCTTTATTGTGGGCGATCTGGTCAAAATGGCCCTGGCCATGACCATGGGGCCCATGATCCGGGGACGGCTGGAAAAGTCGGGCCTGTTGCATATCTGAACAACATAAAAAATGGAGTGGACCGCGGTCCACTCCATTTTTTATCGCTTACAGCAATTTTTCGTAGCAGTTCAGGTCCTCCGGCAGGAAGCCCTGGAAGAGGAAGTGCCCCGTCCCCGCAAAGCGGTAGCCCAGGCGGGGATACATGGAATTGGCGGGCTGGTTGTTCACATAGGTGTCCAGGCGGATGACCCGCTTGCCCTGTTGGCGGCAGTGCTCTTCGCAGAAGCATACCAGCTCCCGGGCCTTACCCTTGCCGGACCAGGCGGGATGGATGACCAGGGTGTGGATGACGCCCACCTGGCTGTCATCGGCGGCATACTGCCAGGGAATGGCGGCGTACTCAGGCAGCTGATCCCCGTTGAGATTGACGCAGCCGTACACCTCCCCGTTCTCCTCTGCGGTAAAGAGGGTACCTGCCTCCAGGGCGGCCCGGGCCGTGTCAATGGTGGGGTACTTGCCCCGCTGCCAGTTGGTGAAGGAGACGGGGCGAGCGTCCTCCTGCGCCAGAATCGCCTCATAGATGACGGCAATGGCGGGCAAATCTTGGGCTTGGGCGGGACGGATCATGGAAACGCCTCCTTAAAAAATCAGTATCGGGGCACCCAGCTGGTGAGAAACCACACCGGGAGCAGCCAGGTGATGAGGAAGATGAGCAGGTTCAGAGGGGACAGGGAGCCAAAAGCAGTGACTGCTGTCAGGTAGTAGGCTAGCAGTACCCCCACGGTGGAGCCCACGCAGGCCAGTACTGCGCCCAAACGGGTGGCACGGCGCAGCCGCCGGGCGCCTACCACGGAATCGGCGTAGGGTACCAGACCTTCCCGGCACAGAACCGCGGTGAGAATATGGTTGTGGGGCTGCTCCGGATCGGACAGCTCCCGGCGGCGCTCCACCGGGGGGAAGTCCATCTTGTCCGAGGCCAGCTTGAAACGCTGGTGGAGCATGGCGGGGATGATGTTGAAATCCCGGGTGGCCAGAACCGGGCCCACCTTCTCCCGCAGCAGGGAGTCCAGAGAGGGGAACACCCCATCAGGCAGGGTGTAGTTGAGGGCAAAAATACCCGCCAGTTCCCCGTCAATGGCACAGAAAACTGCGTTTTTCACATTCAGGCCCGGGGGGAGGGGAACCTCCATCAGATTCATAAAGGCGGCAGAGCCCACCAGCACCTGGTAGCCCCGGATGTTGGCGGACAGGCCGCCGCCCTCGTAGCAGCACAGGTGATCGGCCTGGCGGAACAGGGCACCCTGGGCCCGCAGCAGGTCGTGGAAGAGCTTGGTTAAGCCGCTGCCGGAATCCCGGATCAGGGTGGCGGTGTAGCTGAGCACCCGCTCAATGGAGTAATCCCCAAAGACCTTGATGCCATTGAATTCCACATAGCCAGGGGGAAACAGGTCGCCGTCGGTGATAAGCACCCGGTCGCCCTTTCGGGTCTGAGCCAGGCCGGGCCAGCCGGCCAGGGCCGCGCCGGTCTGGGAGAGACGGCGGGTAAGCTTGTGGAAAGGCCGTCCATAGACCAGGGCGGAGCCAAAGGCGGAGGCGGCGGTGAAGGTGGCCGAAAGGCACCACAGCAGGTGCTCCGGCCGGTTGGCCGCCACCGAGGAGAGCAGGGAAAAAAGCAGACAGGCAATCAGCAAGACGGGGCAGTAGCGGCTGTAAATCCGCTGAGCTCCGTCGTCGGTCTGAACCTGACTGCCGAAGCCATTGGGGGTACCGGACCACTTGCAATAGGTGTCCCGGCCGTTCCACTTGCCCTCATCCAGGGTAAGTACGTAGGGCTCCGCGGCGGCGGCTGCCGTACGGCAGGCCAAACGGAGGCCGCACCGCTTGTGGTAGGTGCCGTGAGTGAGGAAAAACAGGCCCACCAGCACCGGGGCGGTGTAGGGCAGCTGGCCCTCCCGGTTTTGGGCCACCGAGAGGAACAGGCCATCTGCCAGGGTGAAGATCACCGACAGGGCACACAGGGTGTCCATGCCGATCTTCCCCCGAAAGGCCCGGACCAAGCCCACAAACAGCACATCAGCGGAGAGCAGAAAGCCCACGCCCAGCAGTCCGCAGGCAATCCATACCTGAAGCTGGTAGCTGTCCAGCGGGGGCAGCCACACATAGTTAAGGGCGGGCACCACCAACTGGACGATGGCGGCCACCGACAAAAGGAAAATAAACAGAGAGCGCAGCCGCAGCCCCTTGAGCCCCTTGCCGTAGGAGCGGGCCAGCTGCTGGGGGGCGGTGTCCGGGGGCATGGGCTCCTCCCGCCGGGGGCGGTGGAGCAGGCGGTAGAGCAGACTGGGAGTCCGAGGCTGGGGGGGCTCGTCCTCCTGGTCTGTGCCGGGGATCAGCTCCTCCAGGCGGCGGATCTCCTCCTCGTCCATGTCCTCCGACTCCTGGAACATTTGGTCGGCGTACCGGTCCGCCTTCTTGCCCAGGCGTTTGAGCAGGGAGGAGAGCAGACTCTCCTCCGGAGGAAATTCTACAACGCCGGAGTCTTCTTCCTCCCCGTTCTCCTCATCTTCCGCTTCTTCCGGCTCTTCGGTGGTATCAGGGGTGGAATCCGGCGGGGAAGCCGACGCGTCCTCCGGGGCCTCCTCATTTTCCTGGGGCTCCTCCGGCTGGGAGTCCGACTCGTCCTCCAGATCGTGGGAGTCGTCAGGCTCCTCCTGGGGAGACTGGGGAGCGGTCTGGCTGGGAAAAGCCAGCACCTTGCCCTCCGGGGGACCGACAGGAACGGCGGTGCGCACGGTGCTGCGCCGGGTGCCGTATTCGGCCAAAATATCTTCCAGGGAATAGGGTTCCTCGCTGACATCCTGGATGAGGGACTTCATATCCTCCAGGTCGTCATTTTTGTTCAGTTTTTCCTTATCACGATCACGCTGGCGCATAAGCGGCTCCTTGGTGGTTGGGGAAAATCGTTATCCGCCGGTGCGCTGACGCACAGCCTCGTAGAGAAGCACGGCAGCGGCGGCCGAGGCGTTGAGGGAGTTGATTTTGCCGAACATGGGGATGGAGACGGTGAAGTCACAGCTCTCGGTGACCAGACGGCCCATGCCGTCCCCCTCGCTGCCGATGACGATGGCGGCGGGGCCCTTCAGATCGGCCTGATAGAGGGAGGTGGTGCCCTGGGCAGCGGTGCCGAAAATCCACACACCCGCCTGCTGCAGCTCCTTCAGGGCGGCCACCAGGTTGGGCACCCGGGCCACGGGGACGTGGGCTACCGCTCCGGCGGAGGTCTTGGCCACCACGGCGGTGAGACCGGCGGAGCGGCGCTTGGGGATGATGACCCCGTGGGCTCCGGCGGCGTCAGCGGTGCGGATCACCGCCCCCAGGTTGTGGGGGTCGCTGAGCTCGTCGCACACCACGATCAGGGGATTTTCTCCCTTCTCCCGGGCCACATTGAGGATGTCGTCCACGGTGACATACTCCCGCACGGCGCACAGGGCGATAACGCCCTGGTGGGAGTGGGTGCGGCTCATGCCGTCCAGCTTGCGCCGGTCGGCGTCCACCACCACGATGCCCTTATCCCGGGCGGTGGAGGCGATATGGCCCAGGGTGGAGTCCGTCTCCCCCTTGGCAATGAAAATTTTGTCGATGGTGACGCCGGCCCGCAGGGCTTCGATGACCGCGTTGCGGCCTTCGATCACGCCGTCGCTTTCCGCCTCGATGGGGGCGGAGCGGCGCAGGGGGGGACGCTTGTTCATATATTGAAAACCTCCCAAATGAGCAGTAAAAATCAAAATGCGATACAAAATATACTATACCATACTTTCCACCCCGAGGGAAGGGAAAAATTCCGCTGCCATGCCGGGGTTTCACAGAAAGTTTACAGCACTCTTTCTTGTTTTTAAAGGAAGAGTGTGGTATAGTAAGGACTGTTAATTTGCCAAGGAAGCGCCCCCCTTCCGGGGATGCGGCTGTCCATATTTGGTACGTGCAAGCGACGGAGGTATTCTCATTTGAAGCCAGATAAAAACAACAACAAAAATAGCAAGCGCAACATGATCGGTCTGGTGAGCATTGTCCTCTGGGCACTGTTTTTCACCATCTTGCTGCGCAGCT
This sequence comes from uncultured Oscillospiraceae bacterium, assembly GCA_902497145.1. Lineage (GTDB taxonomy): Bacteria > Bacillota > Clostridia > Oscillospirales > Oscillospiraceae > Lawsonibacter. The sequence continues at coordinate 13,574 of CABVDR010000007.1, read as the reverse complement.
GCCAGTCCGCCTATGAGAATGCGGACACGGTCCAGGTGCCTTACACCACCTTCGTGCAGTGGGTGGAAGAGGACAAGGTGGACAAGGTAAATGTGGAAAGCAGCCAGTATACCTTTACGCTGAAAGAAGGCGTGACGGTGGAGCTGCCGGAGCAGGAGAGCAGCCAGAGCCAAAACTGGATGAACTCCATCATTCCCTCCACCCAGAAGCCGGAGGATGTGAAGTATATTACCGTTCCTTTGGCCAACCTGGATGACCAGGAACTGATGAGCCTTCTGAAGGAGCACGGTGTGGTGGCGTACACCGATCCGGTGGACAGCTCCACCTACCTGCTCAGCCTGTTCCTGTCCTACATCCTGCCCCTGGTGGTCATGGTGGGCCTGATGCTCTTCCTGTTCCGGGGTGTCGGCGGCAAGGGCGGCATGGGCGGCCTGGGCGGCGTAGGAAAGTCCAACGCCAAGGTCTACGTGGAGAAAAAGACCGGCGTCACCTTCCGGGATGTGGCCGGTCAGGACGAGGCAAAAGAGTCTCTCCAGGAGATCATCGACATCCTGCATAACCCCCAGAAGTATACCGAGATCGGCGCCAAGCTGCCCAAGGGTGCCCTGCTGGTAGGCCCGCCGGGTACCGGTAAGACCCTGCTGGCCAAGGCCGTGGCCGGTGAGGCCAACGTGCCCTTCTTCTCCATCAGCGGCTCCGACTTTGTGGAGATGTTCGTGGGCGTGGGCGCCTCCCGTGTCCGTGACCTCTTCAAGGAAGCGGCCAAGATGGCCCCCTGTATTATCTTCATCGATGAGATTGATACCATCGGCAAGAGCCGTGACAACCGCATGGGCGGCAACGACGAGCGGGAGCAGACCCTCAACCAGCTGCTGGCGGAGCTGGACGGCTTCGACCCCAGCAAGGGTATTATCGTCCTGGGCGCCACCAACCGCCCCGAGGTGCTGGACAAGGCGCTGCTGCGTCCCGGCCGTTTCGACCGGCGCATCACCATCGACCGGCCCAACCTGGCCGGCCGTCTGGCCACCCTCCAGGTGCACACCCGGAAGATCAAGCTGGCCGAGGACGTAGATCTGAAGAAGATCGCCCTGGCTACTGCCGGATGCGTGGGCGCCGACCTGGCCAACCTGGTCAACGAGGCCGCCCTGCGGGCTGTGCGGCAAGGCCGCCGCCTGGTGACCCAGGAGGATCTGCTGGCCTCCTTCGAGTTCGTCATCGCCGGCAGCGAGAAGAAAAACTCTGTGCTCACCGAGTTTGAAAAGAAGCTGGTGGCCTACCACGAGGTGGGTCATGCCATGGTGGCCTACAAGCAGAAGAACGCCGAGCCGGTGCAGAAGATCACCATTGTCCCCCACACCGAGGGCTCTCTGGGCTACACCCTGCTGATGCCCGAGGAGGACAAGACCAACCTGCGCACCAAGGAAGAGCTGATGGCCAAGATCACCGTGTCCATGGGCGGCCGCGCCGCCGAGGAAGTGGTGATGCATACCATGACCAACGGCGCTTCCCAGGATATCCAGGAGGCCACCAACATCGCCCGGAACATGGTCGCCATGTTTGGTATGAGCGATGAGTTCGGCATGATGGCACTGGGCTCTGTCCGCAACCAGTATCTGGATGGCGGCTACGGTCTGGACTGTGCCCAGGAGACCGCCGCCATCATGGACAAAGAGGTTAAGATCATTCTGGATCAGTGCTACAAGGCCGCTGTGGAGCTGCTCAAGGACAACCTGGACGACATGCACAAGGTGGTGGAGTACCTGCTGGAGAAGGAGACCATCACCGGCGGCGAGATGGTAGCCATCATCGAGGGCCGGGATCCCGCCCTGGTGGAGGACGCCTATGCTTCCACCAAGTCCAAGGTCAAGCCTCTGCCTGGAGACATTGAGCCTCCCGCCAAGAATATCCACATGGTCAGCGAGGAGATCAAGGCTCCCCTGCCTCCCCAGGAGGACGGGGCGAAGGATGCCTCCCAGCCTGAGGATGCTTCTCAGCCAGAGGATGCCAAGCCTGATGGTGCTGATACGCCCCAGTCCCCGGCCCAGCCGGAGGAGGACAAGCCTCAGCAGCCGGAGCAGGATTCCAAACCGGAATAAAACCCCATCATAAAACAAAAACGACGGAGCAAACGCTCCGTCGTTTTTTATACATGATGTAATATTTAATTCAAAGAATACGCCTTACAGGCACCGGCGGTAGGTGCGGGTGATCTCCCGCAGCTTGCCGGAGACGTAGGGGTTGAAGGCGTCCATGCGCACCCGCCAGGACCAGTTGTGAGGACCGGAGGTGCCGGGGGTGTTCATCCGGGCGTCAGCCCCCAGGCTCAGCACGTCCTGGAGGGGGGCGATGGCCAGATAGCTGCCTGCAGCCCAGGCTCCTGCAATGAGGCCCCACCCCAGTCCCTCGTCCTCCCGCAGCCGCAGATACTGCCGGGCGAAGCGGGCCTGGTCGGGGTTGCCCTGGGTCAAAAACTCCATAAAGGTGGGGGTGTCGTGGGTGCCGGTGTACACCACGGAGAATTTATCGCAGTTGTGGGGCAGATAGGCGCTCTCCCCCAGGTGGTCAAAGGCGAAGACCAGTACCTTCATGCCGGGGATGCCGCAGGTGCGCACAAATTTCAGTGCGTCGGCATCCAGGTCGCCCAGGTCCTCGGCGATCAGCTCCAGCTTGGGGGCGGTGCGCTGGAGAACCTTCAGCAGCTCCATGCCGGGGCCGGGCTCCCAGTGGCCCTCCTTGGCGGTCTCAGCATCCGCGGGAATGGACCAGTAGGTGTGGAAGGCCCGGAAGTGGTCGATGCGGATGGCGTCGTAGAGCCGGGCGCACCAGGTGATGCGCTCCCGCCAGAAGGCAAAGACTCCCTTTTTGTTGCCCTTCCAGTCATATAAGGGGTTGCCCCAGAACTGGCCGTCGGAGGTGAAGGCATCCGGAGGCACGCCGGCCACGTTGGCCAGATGGCCGTCCTTGTCCAGCTGGAACAGCTCCGGGTGGGACCAGCGCTCCACGCTGTCGGCGGACAGGTAGAAGGGGATGTCGCCCATGATGCGGATGTGCTTCTGGTTGGCGTACTCCTTCAAATGGAACCACTGGCGATAGAAGGTGTCCTGGAGGAAGATATGGAAGGCCACCCCGTCAGGATCAGGCTCTGCGTCCTCGGGCCACTCCTCCCAGCTGGTCTCATACTGGTCGTGGAGGGCGGCAAAGCGGGCGTAGTCGGCCAGCCAGGGCAGGTCTGGCTCCTCCTCCTGGGCGGCGGGGAGCTGGGAATAGCGGTCAAAGGCCTTGCGCAGCAGGGGAATCCGGGTGGCATTCAGGCGCTCATAATCCACCTGGTCCGGGTTGTCACACCGGGCGCTTTCCAATTCCTCCGGGGTGAGCAGCCCCTGGGCGGCCAGCTCATCCAGGTCGATGAGCAGGGGGTTGCCGGCAAAGGCGGAGGTGGACATGTAGGGGGAATTTCCGTGCCCCAGGGGGACCAGGGGTAGGATCTGCCAGTAGGACTGGCCAGACTCAGACAAAAAGTCCACAAAACGGCGGGCAGACGCCCCCAGAGAGCCGATGCCGTAGGGGCCCGGCAGGGAGGAGACGGCCAGAAGAATGCCGCTGAAGCGTGCGTCGTACATGAAATCAGGGTCTCCTTTCAGGGTTTATTGGGCGAAATGGGAGCCCCATTCCACCCAATATGAAATATGTTCCAGTATACCAGAATCCCTGGAAAATTCAAGGATATTCCCCTCGACACACCTGGTCGAAGAATGCCAGCGTGCGGTCGTTGGTGTCCCGGCTTTCCGGCCAGTCCCACCAGCCCACCTCAAAGACATGGGTGGCCCTGGCGCTCTGCTGCCGGGACCAGTGGATTACCCGATGGGGCAGGGGGGAGGCATCCAGATAGGCCATCAGCCGCTGGCTCTGGGCGTAGTAGCGGTCGGGCTGACTGGCGATGACCAGGATGGGGGGCAGAGGGAGCCCGGGGGCGGTATCCTCGAAGCTGACGTGGCCCCGCAGAGGGGAGCGCTGCCAGGGGCGGCCCAGCAGCAGGTGGAGGTACTCCCGGGTGAGGGCGCGGTCCAGCAGGGGGGTGAACAGGCGAAAGCGGTGCACATCGCACACCCCATGGGCGATGGCAAGGGCGGTGAAGGAGAAGGGGAGGGGCTCCACCTGGTAGAGAGTCTGGAGGGCGGGGGAGAGCTGCACGCAGGCGGTGAGGCCGGTGAGGTGTCCCCCGGCGGAGTCCCCGGTGAGCAGCACCCGGCTCAGGTCAAAGCTGTATTCTTCCCCGTGCTGCGATAGCCAGTGGAGGCTGGAAAATACATCCTGGACCTGCCCGGCCACCGTCACCTCGGGCACCAGGCGGTAGCTCATGCCCATTACCGCGTAGCCCCGGGAGGCCAGATACATGCAGTAGGCCCGGTTGAGCTGCCGGTCGCCGTACATCCAGCCGCCCCCATGGATATCCACCACCGTGGGCAGGGGACCGGAGATTTCTTTGGGACGATACAGGTTCAGGGTGTGCATGGGGTGGCCGTCCGCCAGGTAGGGCAGGCCCTCCCATACCTCCACCCCCTGAGGGAGCGGCTGGGAGGCCAGACGGACCTGATCCCGCTGGGCATTTCCGGCCCACTTTTTGTCGATCAGACGGCGGATCAAACGTCCCATAAAAATCCCTCCTTTTTGGGTGTAGGTTCAGCATAGCGCAATTTGCCCCGGGCTGCAAGGCGAAAAAACGCCGGAGGGAAGAAAATCCCTCCGGCGCAAGATTAAATGGATTCCCGGTGAATCACGGTATAGCCCAGCATGGTTTGATGCACCGGGGCGTCCTCCCGCTGCTTATCCTGGGCCATGGACAGGAGCAGACGCGCGGCTTCCACACCGCAGTCCTCGTAGTAGAAGTGGGCGGTGGTGAGCTTGGGGGATACATGGACCCCGGCCCAGCTGTCGTCAATGCCTGCCACGCTCACATCCTCCGGCAGGCGTTTGCCTGCAGAGCGCAGCGCGGACATGGCGCCCAGGGCGATGAGGTCGGTGGCGCACATCACCCCGTCCAGATCAGGGTATGCTATCAGCAGCTCCTCCATGGCGGCCCGCCCACCCTCCACGGTGAAAGGGCTGATGCGGGTGGGAATATCCGGGTTCAGCCCGGCCTGAGTCAGGGCGGCGCGCACTCCCTGACGGCGGTTGAGTCCCGCCGCCACGTCCTGATCGGTGACGCCGATGTAGGCCAGCTTCCGCCGGCCCCGCCGGATGAGACAGTCCATCAGCTCCCGGGCGGCATTGAAGTCGTCGTGGTAGACGCAGGGCACGTTCTGAGAGCGCTGGCCGATCACCACCACCGGCACGGTGCACTGGCGGAGCATCTCCTGGTGTCGGGGAGTGAGGACGGTGGCCATGAGCAGGATGCCTGCCACGCAGCGGCTCTGGAACAATTCCAGATAGGTCAGCTCCTGCTGGGGGTCGTTGTCGGTGTTGGCCAAGAGACACAGGTAGCCCTTCTCAGACAGCTCCTGAGTGACGCCGGCAGTGACCCGGCTGACGGCGTCAGAGCTGATTTTCGGGACAATAAAGCCGATATAGTCGGTGGATTTGGTGCGCAGGGACTGAGCCGCCGCATCGGGGCGGTAGCCGGTCTGCTCAATGGCGGCCTGGATGGCCTCCCGCTTGGGCTGGCTGAGGGAGCCGCCGTGAAAATAGCGGCTGACGGCGGCGCTGGATACCCCAGCCAGTTGGGCGATCTCCTTGATGGTCATGGGCAGCCTCCTTTGCTTGGGGGGCGGATCAGTCCTCGGTGTGCAGCATCCAGACGAAGCCGTAGGGGAACAGCTCCACCCGGTTCAGGTCGTCAAAGTCGCCGCCGTATACCAGCTCCTGGTAGGGGCCCTGCTCCCAGGTGGAGGCGGTGACAAACTGGTCGCTGAAGTTGAACAGGGCGATGAGCTTGCGGCCCTGGTACCAGCGGCCCACACCCAGCACATGGGGGGAGCCGGTGTCGAAGGTCCACACGTTGGCCCGGGCATCAAAGGCGGGCTCGGAGGCCCGAATCTGCTCCAGACGGCGCAGACCCATAAACTGCTTGCCCTGACGGGTGGTCTCGTCGCGGCGCATGTGGGCCAGATCCCACTGGAAGTTGCCCCGGTGGATGTAGCGGCTGTCGTCCCACTTCTCCCCGTCGTGATGGTAGGAGTAGTCGTTGAGCTGCCCCACCTCATCGCCGCTGTACAGCACGGGGATGCCGCTCTGGGTGAGCATCCAGGCGTGGAGCATCAGGTCGCAGGCAATGGCCCGCTCCAGCTTGAAGGGGTTCTTCTCATAGTCGGCGGCCTCCACACCACACAGGGAGGCGGTGGTGCCGCACAGGCGGGCGTCGCCCAGACGGGGGTCGTCGTTGTAGAGCTCACCCCGGCTGTCGCTGCCCGGCCACTTGCCGGTGAACCAGTCGTTGAGGTACTTCTTGTGGGCCACCTCGTCGGTGCCGAAGTGGGCCTGCAGCCAGGGGTAGTCCAGGCCCCAGCCGATGTCGTCGTGGCAGCGCAGATAGTTGAGGAACAGGAAGTCCCGAGGCAGGGCGCACACCGTGTCCATCTGGTGGCGCAGCAGGGATACGTCCCCGGTGGCCAGGGTGTGCCAGGTGGTGGCCATGGTGGTCACGTTGTAGAGCATGTGGCACTCGGGCTTCTCCGGGGAGCCGAAGTAGGGGACCACCTTGGCAGGCTCCATCACCACCTCACCCAGCAGCAGCACGCCGGGACAGACGATCTCGCACACCATGCGCATCATCCGCACCAGGGTGTGGACCTGGGGCAGGTTGCGGCAGGAGGTGCCCAGCTGCTTCCAGATGTAGGGCACCGCGTCCAGACGGATGACGTCAATGCCCCGGTTGGTAAGATAGAGCAGGTTCTCCGTCATGTCGTTGAAGACCATGGGGTTGGCGTAGTTGAGATCCCACTGGTAGGGGTAGAAGTTGGTCATGACCACCTGCTTGCAGTCATCCAGCCAGGTAAAGCTGCCGGGGGCGGTGGTGGGGAACACCTGGGGAACGGTTTTTTCAAACTCGTGGGGGATGTCCCAGTTGTCATAGAAGAAGTAGCGCTCCCGGTAGCCGGGCTCTCCGGCACGGGCCTTCCGGGCCCACTCGTGGTCCTCGCTGGTGTGGTTCATCACAAAGTCCAGGCACAGGCTGATGTTCTTCTCCCGGCAGGCGTCAGCCAGAGATTCCAGGTCCTCCATGGTGCCCAGCTCCGGCTGGACCCGGCGGAAGTTGGACACGGCGTAGCCGCCGTCACTGCGGCCCTTGGGGCTCTCCAGCAGGGGCATCAGGTGCAGGTAGTTGACGCCGCACTCCTGGATGTAGGGCAGCTTCTCCTCTACGCCCTTCAGGGTGCCGGCAAAGGCGTTGGTGTAGAGCATCATGCCCAGCAGGTCCCGGCGGCGGTACCAGTCGGGGTCAGCCTCCCGGCGCTCATCCTGCAGACGCAGAGCGTCCTTGCGCTGAGCCCAGCAGCGGCGGAGCATCTGGACAAAGTAGTCAAAGGCGGCCATATCGCCGTGGTAGAGCTCACAGTAGAGCCACTTCAGTTCGTCGTAGCGCTGGTCCAGGCGGCGCTGGAAAGCATCGGGATCGGGGCGGACGGGAGCCGCCTCCTCTGCGGTGGATTCCTCCATCAGGTCCACAGGTTCTTCCTCCTTCGGTTCTTCCGTTTCTTTGGCAGGTTCCTCGGGCTCCTCAGCAGCTTCCGCAGCCTCTTGATCCTTGGGCTCTTCCGCGGCTTCGACAGGCTCCTCGACCTTGGGTTCCTCGGTCACTTCCTGGGGTTTTTCTGCCTTGGGTGCCGTGGTGGTTTCCGCGATTTCCTCGGCTTTGGACTCCTGGGCAGCTGCAACAGGCTCTTCTGCTTTGGTTTCTTCCACCTTGGGGACCTCAGCCGGAGCTGCCGGCGCGGCGGCCTGGGCAGCGGGAGCCGGGGCGGGCTTGACGATCTCACCCACAGGGATGGGTATGGCGGGCATTTTCAGCCAGCCGTCTCCCTCATCGGCCCGGCGGATGCGCCAGGTGCGGGTGGGAATGACACTCCAATTTTTAAACCCATTCATGCAACAGGCCTCCTTACTGAATTTCCGCCAGGGTGGGCATGGCGGGGATGGCTCCGCTGCGGGAGCAGGTCACCGAAGCGGCCCGGTTGGCAAAGGCCAGAATCTCCTCCAGCTCCTGGGTAGTCAGGCCCTCCAGCGGCTTATCGCCCCGGGCGGTCAGGCGGCTGAGCACTGCTCCCAGGAAGGTGTCGCCGGCACCGTTGGTGTCGGCCACTTTGGTGGCTACGCCGGGTACGATGCCAGTCTTGCCCTGCCAGCGGTAGAAGGCACCCTTGTCGCCCAAAGTGATCAGTACCAGGCGGATACCGTCGGCCTCCAGCCGGCGGCTGCCCTCCTCGGGGTCGTTGGTGTCGGTGATCAGGGCCACCTCCTCGTCGGAGAGCTTGATCATGTCCACCAGGGGCAGGGGAATGCGCATCCACTGCTGGGCCTCGTCCTGGGACTTCCAAAGGGAGGCGCGGTAGTTGGGGTCATAGCTCACCAGAATCCCCTTCTGGTGGGCGTGGCGGGCGGCAAAGATGGTGGCCGAGCGGGACAGTCCGGCGGTGAGGCTCACCGAGCCGAAGTGGAGCACCTTGCTCCCCTCCAGCTGGCGCACGTCCACCTCATCGGGGGACAGGTTGCTGTCGGCTCCCCGCATAAAGCGGAAGGAGCGCTCTCCGGAGGGGGAGACAGCCACAACGGCCAGGGTGGTGGAGCCGTCATCGGTGCGCAGGCCGGACACATTGACCTGGTTCTCCTCCAAAACGCTCTTTAAGTAGTCGCCGAAGCTGTCCCGTCCAATCTTGCCTAAAAATGCGGTGCGGGCGCCCAGACGGGCGGCGGCCACCGCCACATTGGCGGGAGCCCCACCGGGGTTGGCTGCGAAGAGGGGCACGCCCTGCTGGTTGGTTCCGGTCTGGGTCAGGTCGATAAGCACTTCTCCAATGGTGGTGAGATCCGTCATAGTGGTCCGCTCCTTTTCTATCAGAATTGAAAATAATTGAAATCGATTACAAACGTAATATAGCACAAACCTACCGCCGGTGCAATGGGGAGAACCCCTCGCTGTTTCAACAAAAATATGGCGAATGTTTTGACAAATCAGACAAGGAGTTTAGTAAGTGAATATTTTCCAAACAAGAAAACAATTGAAATTTTCTTCCGCACATGGTACCTTGTTCAATAAGAGCGAGCCGCCCGGGCCCGGACGGCTCCAGCGTCGGCTTTGAGAGGAGAGGGCTTATGCCATTAGAAGAATATCATAAGGCTCTGCGTCAGGGCCTGAAGGAGGAGAAGGAGGCCGTTGCCCGGGGGGAGGAGCCCGGTCTGCGGGTGCTGCCGGAAAATCCCGACACCCTGGCGGTGCGCCGGGAGTCCCTGGGCGTGGTGGAGATCCCCAGCGAGCTCATTGACGGCACCTGTAACGATCTGCGGAAAAACGCCTTCTCCCGGGGCTTCTACCCCGTGCTCCAGGAGGACAGTGAGTTTGCCCACAAGTGGTCGGCCCTGTGTCGCTCCCACCTGGAGGAGGGCATTCGGGACCCTATCAAGGCGGTGGAATATCTGAACCACTTCTACGTGGTAGAGGGCCACAAGCGGGTGAGTGTGCTGAAATACTTCGGCGCGATCTCCATTCCCGGTGTGGTAACCCGTCTGCTGCCCAAGCCCTCCGACGACCCGGAGGTGGTGGCCTATTACGAGTTTCTGGACTTTTACCAGATGACGGGCCTGAATTTCATTGTCTTCAAGCGTCCCGGGGAGTACCGGGAACTGCTGGAGGCGCTGGGCCGCACCAACCGGGAGGCGTGGAGTGCGGAAGAAATCTATGCCTTCCGCTCCTTTTACTATATGTTCCGGGACGCCTGTTACCGGGACAATGCCGACCGGCGGTATATCTCGGTGGCTCTGCTGGTCTATTTGAAGATCTTTGGTTATCGGCAGTCCCGCAATAAGCTCTCCTCGGAGATTTCGAAAGAACTTCCCAAAATTCGACAGGAGATTCTCAACCGCCTGGAGAATGCGGGGGCCACTCTGGTGCTGGAGGACGCGGTGAAGAAACCGCTGTTCTCCTTCTCCACCACGGGAAAGATCTGCGCCGCCTTTATCCACAGCGGCTCGGCGGCCACCTCCAAGTGGGTCTATAACCATGAGTACGGCCGCTACCTGCTGGACAACACCATGGGCGACCAGGTGCGCACCCTGTCTTATGAGAATGTGCTCACCGATGAGGAGGCCGACCAGGCCATTGAGGATGCGGTGAGCAAAGGGGCGGACATGATCTTTACCACCAACCCCAAGCTGCTGCTGCCCAGTGTGAAGGCGGCGGTGCTCCACCCGGAGGTGAAGATCCTCAACTGTTCTCTGAATACCTCCTATCCCTCCGTGCGCACCTACTACCCTCGTTTGTACGACGCCAAGTTTATCAAGGGGGCCATTGCAGGTACCCTGACTCAGGACGGGCGCATCGGCTATGTGGCCGACTACCCCACCTACGGCAGCATCGCCGGCATCAACGCCTTTGCCCAGGGGGCCCGGATGGTCAACGCCAATGCCCGGGTCTATCTGGAGTGGGCCAACCTGAAAGAGGGGGGCGGAGTGGAGCGGCTGCACTCCAAAGGGATCGTGTATATCGACCACCTGGACCGGCTGGCCGCCAATACCGGCAACGACATGCACGGAATGCACAACCTGGCCCTCATCCAGTGCCACTGGGGGCGGCTCTACCGCAGCCTGGTGCGCCGGGTGGTGGAAGGCAGCTGGAAGCAGGAGGAGCGGGGCAGCACCGCTATCAGCTACTGGTGGGGCATGACCCAGGGAGTTGTGGGTGTGCTGTGCTCCCGCCGTCTGCCCATCGGCACCCGCCGTCTGGCCGGGGTGCTCCGGGAGGCCATCCGGGAAGAGCGGCTGGACCCCTTTTATGGGGTGCTGATGGACCAGCATGGCCGAGTGGTCTACGGGGATGACGCTCCCCTGCCTGCCCAGCAGATTTTATCCATGGACTGGCTGTCCGCCTATGTGGAGGGCCGGATCCCTACCTTTGACGAGTTGAACCCGAAAGCCCAGGAGCTGGTAAAGCTCCAGGGAATCCAAGGCCTGGAGGAAAAGAGTGACCCATGAAGATCCTGGTAGTATCCGACTGTGAATCCCCGTACCTCTGGGACTACTATACCCCGGACAAGCTGGAGGGCATTGAGCTGATCCTCTCCTGCGGAGATGTAAAGGCCAGCTATCTCTCCTTTTTAGCCACCTTTGCCCACTGCCCGGTCCTCTATGTCCGGGGCAACCACGATGACCACTATGCTCAGGAGCCCCCGCTGGGCTGCATCTGCGTGGACGGCAGCTTTTATGAGTACAAGGGCCTGCGCATTGTGGGGCTGGGGGGCTCCATGCGCTACAACAACGGCATCAATCAGTACACGGAAGGGGAAATGTCCCGGCGGGTGTGGAAGCTGATGCCTTCGTTGATCCGCAAGCGGGGTTTTGATATTTTGCTTACCCATGCCCCGGGCAAGGATATGGTAGACTGCCACGACCTGTGTCACTCCGGGTTTCAAACCTTCAATAAGCTGCTGGACAAGTATCAGCCAGCCCTGTTTCTCCATGGGCATACCCACCTCAACTACGGGCGGGGGATTCCACGGGAGAGCCGGTATGGACAGACCCGAGTGGTCAATGGTTATGAGAGGTATATTTTGGAATTATAACGGTCCATTTTGCCGCAGAAAGCGGGTGCGTTTCCCGGTACGCCTGTTTTCTGCGGCTCTTTTTCGACAATACAAGAATTGGAAAAACAACATAGTAACAAGTTCATAGGGGGGATAGTCAATATAAACCCGACAAAATGACAGGGTAACCCCCCGGTGTACTCCGAATTTTAGGCGAGTTGCCTTGGTTAAAACAGCAAAAAACTACGGTTAAAACTGTGCAACCATACGAAAATTGTGAAATTCACACAAAGAATGACCAAATGTATTCTGTTATGTACAGAAATAATTTGAAAGTCGTTTTTAAACATATTCGAAAAACTTGCCTCCATTTTCAGCTGATATGGAAAGATGCTACACTAAACCCGTTAAAACCGCACAACGCGGGAGAGAGAAGTCCGATTCCGGCATACGCGACAAGCTGGGAAGGGGCGGGTCGGAGGGCTTTTCTCATCAATTTTTTGTGTTGAAAGGAGCAACATCATGAAACATCTGAAACGAACTGCCGTATTCCTCATGGCCGCTGCCATGGCCTTCACCGTCACTGCATGCGGGAACGGTGGCAGTGATGCCGGAAGCGACGGCAAGCTGACCATGCAGATCTGGGATACCGCCCAGCGTGACGCTATGCAGTCTCTGGCCGACGCCTACCATGAGGAGAACCCCGATGTGACCATCGAGGTCCAGGTTACCAGCTGGGACGAGTACTGGACCAAGCTGGAGGCCGCTGCCGGCTCCGGCAACCTGCCCGACATCTTCTGGATGCACACCAATCAGATCCTGCTGTACGCCGACAGCGGCATGCTGGCCGACGTCACCGATCTGTATGACGACGACACCTACTCTCACTACTCCGATATCTCCATCGCCAACACCCAGGGATCCGACGGCCGCATGTACGGCGTGCCCAAGGACAAGGACACCATCTGCCTGGTGTATAATAAAGAGATGTTCGACCAGGCCGGGGTGGCTTATCCCGACGAGACCTGGACCTGGGATGATCTGACCGAGGCCTCCCAGAAGATCTATGACGCCACCGGCAAGTACGGCTACATGGCCTACTGCGACGAGCAGCTGGGCTACTGGAACTTTGTCTACCAGAACGGCGGCTACATCCTCAACGAGGACAAGACCGCGGCCGGCTTTGATAATCAGGCCACGATTGACGCTATGAAGTTCTATATCGGCCTGCAGGACAACGAGTGGTGCCCCACTCAGACCTATTTTGCCGAGACCGCTCCCGGCGATGCCTTCTTCTCCGGCCAGGGTGCCATGTACATGGAGGGCAACTGGACTCTGATGGACAAGATGATCAACTACCCCGAGATGCAGGGTAAGTGGGATGTGGCCGTGCTGCCCAAGTGCCCCACCCCCGCTTCCGGTGACGGCCGTGCCACCATCTCCAACGGCCTGTGCTATGCTACCTCCGCTAAGAACCAGGACAACGAGACCGTCATGAATTTCCTGAAGTGGCTGGGCAGCGAGGAGGCTCAGAAGCTCCAGTCCTCCTACGGCACTGCCATCTCCGCCTATGAGGGCTGCGAGGACGAGTGGGTCGCCGCCTTCGATCAGTTTGACTACAAGCTGAACGTCCAGGCCTGCATCGACGAGTTTGACTATGCGGTCCAGTCCGTCAACGACGCCACCCGTCCCGTGTGGAAGAGCAAGGTCAACGATGAGATGCTCAAGATCTACGGCGGCCAGGTCAGTGTGGACGAGGGTCTGAAGAACTGCAACGACATCATCAATCAGGCCATCGCGGAGGGCTGACCTTCTTTCCAAAGCAGAGAAATGATCCGCGGCGGG